>JAGHAI010000002.1 GCA_021161555.1 bacterium | reverse complement strand
CTCCTGTATAGTAGAAATAACGCTCTTGTTATCTATCAAAACCCCATATTCAAAATTATTCATTAACCCCCCACTCGTAAGATTTGCCGAAGTGATTATTCCTATTTTTTCATCTATTATATACACTTTCGCATGTAATCTACCAAGGCTTGAAATCTTAACCCGAGCAAATTGTTTATACAATTCCAATAACGCCGCCGGTTCAGTAATTCCATTTACTATATTTTTTGTTGTCAGGTTTGTGATAAGAGAAATTTCTATTGAACTCTTTTTTTGAACCGCATCCGACAGTATTCTTACCCCTTCTATATTTATAAAAGGTGAAGATACAAACAGCTTTTTACTCGTTTTGCTGATAACATCAATAAATTCATTTTTCCACGGTGATAGTAAAAACTTGTATTCCATGTTCGTTTCCCCTATCACATAAAATAATGTCCCCATCTTCGATTACGAGGTCGATTTCTTCATCGGGAATCTCTTTCATCCCTTTAACACAGTCAACATTATATATTTTGTTAATATCTATTGTCATAAGTTTCACTTCTTTGATTTTATTTCGGCGCTCGTCTTCTCGATGAACTCCGCCATCGTCATAGAACCGATGTCGCCCTTCAAATGTTTTCTTACAGAAATATTATTTGCTTCCTCTTCCTTCGCTCCGACGATTATCATATATGGGATTTTTCGGTTTTCCGCTGCACGAATTTTATAGCCAATACGCTCGTCGGAATCGTCAATTTCGACGCGGAAATCTCGTTCAAAAAGCTCGTCGTAAATTTTTCGCGCATATTCGTTGTGCTTGTCGCTCACGGGAAGGACAATCACCTGCACGGGCGCCAGCCACAGCGGGAAATTTCCCGCCCAGTGTTCAATCAGCGTGGCGAAAAACCTTTCGAGTGAACCGAGAAGCGCCCGATGTATCATATATGGCCTGTGGAAAGTCCCGTCCTGCGCCGTATATACCATATCGAATCGTTCGGGCAGATTGAAGTCGAATTGAATTGTGGAGAGCTGCCATTCGCGACGAAGCGCATCTTTTACCTTTATATCGATTTTGGGACCGTAAAACGCTCCTCCGCCCTCGTCTATGTCGTATGCTATCCCTTCCGCTTCGATGGCTTTTTTCAGAGAATTTTGCGCAAGTTCCCACATCTGCTCATCGCCAACGAATTTTTCGGCAGGCTTCGTCGATAGATATATGTGAAAATCCTCGAAACCGAAGCTTTTCAGCATATAGATTGAAAACTTCAGCACCCGCAGTATTTCCGCTTCAACCTGGTCTGCGCGACAGATGATGTGAGCATCGTCCTGCGTAAATCCGCGCACGCGCAGAAGCCCGCCGAGAACTCCGCTGCGCTCATAGCGATATACCGTGCCGAGTTCCGCCCACCGCAGAGGAAGTTCACGATACGAATATCTTTTCCTCTGATATATCTTTATGTGAAACGGGCAGTTCATCGGCTTGATGAAATACCTCTGTTCGTCTATTTCCATTGGCGCATACATATTTTCCTGATAGAATGCGAGGTGTCCGCTCGTCTGCCACAGGGTATCACGACCAAGATGAGGCGTAAAGACGAGATGGTATCCGTTTTTTCTGTGTTCCTTTCGCCAGAAATCTTCGATAACCTCGCGAATTGCCGCTCCGTTAGGCGTCCACAGAACGAGCCCCGGACCAACTTCATTATCTATGATAAAAAGGTCGAGTTCCTTCCCGAGTTTTCTGTGGTCGCGCTTCTGGGCTTCCTTCCGCCTCTCAATGTAGTCTTCAAGCATAGATTTTTTGGGATACGATACTCCGTAAATGCGCTGCAGCGCTTTATTTCTCTCGTCTCCGCGCCAGTATGCCCCCGCAATCGAAACAAGCTTAAAATGCTTTATCAATCCCGAAGATGGAAGATGCGGACCGCGACACAAATCAACAAAATCGCCGACGGTATAAAGCGAAACCGTCTCGTCCTCGGGGATTGCTTCCAGCAGTTCGAGTTTATATGACTCGCCCTGACCCGCAAAAAATGTGTATGCTTCCTTCCTTGATATTTCCTTGCGAACGAAGGGCAAATTTTCTTTCACAAGTTCCGCCATCCGCTTCTCGATTTTCACGAGGTCGTCTGGGGTGAACGGCTCTTCCTTGTCGAAATCATAGTAAAATCCTTCGTCTATGGCAGGACCGATGGCGACCTTGACATCGGGGAACAGGTCCTTAACTGCGTGTGCCATAATGTGTGCCGTAGAATGCCAGAAAGTTTCTCTGCCCTCTCTGTCGTCGAATTTTTTTATCTCAACGGACACAGTCTCACCACTCTCAGGAAGAGGACGGGTGAGGTCATACGGTTCGCCATTCACCACAGCGACGACCGCCTCCTTCGCCAGACCCGACGAAATCTTCTTCGCCACATCGAGCGCAGAAGAACCAGACTCCATCTCCAATATGCTGCCATCCGGCAATTTCACCTTAATCATAATTTTCTCCTTCCGAAAACAATATTTACAATGTTTTAACTATATCGCATAATATCTCTTTGTCAAGCACAGTTCCAGACGACACGCTGACAAAAAAATTCTCCCCGACAAAACAAATTCATCGGGGAGGTGCAAGATGAAAAAACAACATAGTCAACTATATTTTACATACGGTCGGGGAATTTGTCAACTCATATAAATATTATTGTGCTGTAAACTAAAATTTTTATATTAAAAATATGTATTCGTGGTTATTTCCCATATCGGAGGCGTTTCGTTCGCTGTGGCGACATCGCTTTGTGGCGATGCTTTCCATCATTACGATTTCTGCGGCGCTGTTCGTTCTGGGATTTTTCATAACTATTTCCCTGAACCTTCATTCCGTCCTTTCGGAGATGCAGAAACAAATTGCCGTGGAATTTTTTCTTAAGGACGGCACCACAAAGGCGGATGTCTCCCGGCTCATCGAAGAAATTTCGCATAGCGAAGGTGTGGCTTCTGTGGAATTTATAACAAAAAGCGATGCTATGCAGAGATTTTCAAAAAAATTTGGCACAAAATATCTTGAAGGGCTAACCGACAATCCGTTTCCACCGTCGATTCTGGTGCATCTTGAACCGGGGATAAATCTCGGCAAAACAGCGGAATACCTTTCGGCGAAGTTCGGCGAACATCCAGATATAACACAGATTGCATCGCCGGGAGATGTGGCGCAAAAACTTTCGGGAATGTTGAAAACTTTTCTCCTTCTCTCTGCCATCTGGGGTGCGATTCTCGTCGTGGGAGCGCTGCTCATCATCGTCAACACGATAAAACTGGCAATATACGGCAGAAAGGACACAATCGAAATTATGCGGCTCGTTGGAGCGACAAAATCGTTCATTCAGCGACCGTTCACTGTGGAAGGCTTCGTGCAGGGATTTTTTGCGGGAACAATTTCGGCGCTGGCGCTGTATCTTTCCTCTTCGGCAATGGGGAAAATAATACCATCGCTGAAAATGCCACCGCAAATTTTACTATATAGTTTTGCGCTGCTCGGAATCATATTCGGCGTGATTGGGAGCAGAATGGCGGTGAAGAAATTTTTGTAGGCTCAAATGTGCGCAGGTTCAATAAGCGGATGGTGAATAACGGCATAATTTTTGTGCAAATTTCTGTCATATAAAAGATTTCAAAAATGAGCGATATAGCAAGAACACTGATTTTCATCGGCGCAATTTTCATTCTGCTCGGCGTGGCGATGATGCTTTTGAAAAATTTTCCAATAGGTCATCTGCCTGGCGACATCGTTATAAGGAAGAAAAATCTGACAATATGGATGCCGATTACATCTATGATTGTGCTTTCGCTTGTTTTGACTTTGATTTTCAATTTGTTTTTTCGAAAATAGATATTATAGTGAAGCATCATACTACTATTACGGAGGCATCTATTGGCGAAGCGGACGAGCGAGAGGTCTCACTGGGAGAAACTGTGGACGCAGAAGAGCGACCCGAGCAAGATATACGACAATTCGGGGCGGATTCCCACTGCGCTTTTTGAAATAATGCCCGACCTGTCGGGGAAGAAGGTATTGGAAGTCGGTGCGGGAACGGGACGGGACAGTTTCACAATCGCCGAAAAGGGAGCGCAGGTATTTGTCCTCGACTATGCCGACGCCGCGATTAAAATCGTGCAGTTGCTGAACTCACAGAACGAAGCAAAGGTCATTCCCGTTCAGGGAGATGCCTTTGCGCTTCCATTTCCCGACGATTCGCTGGACATAGTATTCCATCAGGGTTTGCTGGAACACTTTCGGGACCCGTGGGGTATCGTCCGAGAGAACTATCGAGTGCTGAAACCTGGCGGCATCGCCATCATCGATGTCCCGCAGAGATGGCACATCTATACTGTGGTGAAGCACATACTCATCGCCTTCGATGCCTGGTTCGCGGGGTGGGAAACGGAATTTTCAATCGGTCAGTTGACCCGCGAACTGAAAAAATTTGGCTTCGAACCAATCACATTTTACGGCGACTGGATGTATCCATCCTTCTTCTACCGCGTTCTTCGCGAAATTTTGTGGAAATTTGGAATACATCTGCCTCTCTATCCGCCAAAGGTCCCTCTGCTGTGGAAAGTTCGAAGATGGCTCAGAGAAAAACTGCGCAGGACAAAATTCGGCGCAAATACATCGGTATCCTTTGGCGTGCTTGTGCGAAAACCGGAAAACAAAAACAATTCTGCATAGAAAAAATGGCGATTTCCTTCCCGACATTGGTCTCGCTGTTCAAAAATTTTCTAATATCAGAAATTTCGTCGTCGCATAATACGATAGATGCCTACTACCGCGATGTGTCCCGCTTTGCAGAATTTCTCGAAGCGAAAAAAATTTCGTCGCCGTCGGATGTATCGAAGGGGGTTATAGCATCATATCTTCACTTTCTCGTGGATATCGGTCTTGCTTCGTCGTCCATTTCGCGCAACATTTCCGCGCTGCGCACATTCTGGTCGTTTCTGCTGACGAACAGATATGTCGATTCCGACCCCCTCGAGGGCATCGAACTTCCCAGAATGGCAAAGAGACTTCCCGAAGTGCTTTCTGTGGAAGAGATAGACAAAATGCTCGCCGCTGTGGATTTGTCGAAAAAACTTGGAATTCGCGACAGGGCGCTTCTCGAATTTATGTATGCCTGCGGCGCGAGAGTTTCGGAAACCATCGAACTGAAACTAACCGATATATACGAAGACGAACAGTTCGTCAGGCTTTTCGGCAAAGGTGCAAAAGAGAGACTTGTCCCTATAGCAAAAGAGTCTCTCTACTGGGTCGAACGATATATAAGAGACATTCGCCCGCAGATTGCAAACCAGTCATCTGGCGGAGTTGTCTTTTTAAATAACCGCGGCGGAAAACTATCGCGGATGGGGATATGGAAAATCGTCCGCAGATGGACGGAAAAAGCAGGGATAAGAAAATCGGTTCATCCGCACACTCTGAGGCACAGTTTTGCGACACATCTCATTGAAGGCGGTGCGGACATACGCGCCGTTCAGCAGATGCTCGGACACGAAAGCATTATGACGACACAAATCTACACGCACATATCACAAAAACACATCTTCGAAGAATATCACAAATTTCACCCAAGGGGCTGACGAGCAATCGATTCCTAATATGGACTCTTTACGCACATAAGTATCCACTCTCAGGTGGAAAAATACTTGAAATCCGGATTGATTTTATTATATTAAAATATCAGATAAGCATTTGTAGAAATTTATGTTTTCAAAAATTTTCAATAGAAATGCGTTGTTATATGCCATAGTGGTGATTTTCTTCCGGGTATATGCTCGCCCTGTGGATATCCAGATGGTTCGTTCCGCTGCGGAAATGCAGATAGAAATGTGCAGTGTGATGGATGCGTACCTGAATAATTATCTCATCTCAAAAATAGATACGCTATATAATATCTGGAATGATGGGCAGATTTTGGGATATATAGCGGAGTTATCGCCGAAGGGATATGTTGCTTTATCATCTGATAGCGACATAAGACCGGTCATCGCATATTCGTTCGACAGCAATTTCGATTTCACGAACGACGAGAAAAATATTCTCTATTATATGCTCTGCGGAGACCTCGATTTGAGGATGTCCGCCGTTCAGAAATTTTCCCCATCGAAGATAGAGGAGAATAATCGACTGTGGCTGAAATATTGTTCAAAGTCGGCGGATTTGCTCGATTCTGTGATTGTCTATGGTCCGTGGCTTGATACGAAATGGGGGCAGGGTAATCCATACAATCGCTATTGCCCAATTGACCCCGGCACAGGGGAACGCTGCGTCACAGGATGCAGCAACACTGCAATGGCGCAGATAATAAATTATTGGGAATATCCGTCTTCGGTGAAGTTTTTCCCCTTTGAAAGCTATTGGTCTTATGCAACAGACCCACCTATATGGATCGATGCCCCTTCTGCTTCAATCGATACGATAGAATATAATACGGAATATGGCGTTCATCCGACAAGTGATATGATTGCCAGATTGATGTGGGCGTGTGGTGTAACTCTGGAAGCGCAGTATAGTTCTTTTGGCACAGGTGCATTTTTTGAAGCAGACGATTATCTCAGCAAATGGGGGTATCTTTCCGCAGAAGATATTGATGGTTATGACCCGAATTTTTATGACTATTTGCAGAACGATATGATAAATGCTATGCCGTCTCAATTTGGGATTTATTACGATGATTGGAGTAGCGGGCATTCGATTGTGTGCGATGGGTATAAGACGAGTGGGGAATATCATCTCAACTTTGGATGGACTGGTGCCGTAGATGGCTGGTATTTCCTTCCTGATGGTATGCCGATGGATTATTCCATAATATCGTTTGCCATAATACACATAGCAGCTCCTCCCCGACCCGATTCGCCCGATGATTGTTCAGAAGCGACATTGTTGGCTGTGTCGGATGAGGAGAAGTGGTTATCCGACGCCATTTCCCCATCCGACGATGTGGATTGGTTTAAATTTTATGCTACACCAGAAAGCACCTATATCTTTTATACGATGGGAACTTATGATACTTATGGGAAAATTTTTTCTTCCTGTGGCGCAGAACCCATAATGGAAGATGATTCAAGCCAGAATGAGAAAAACTTCAGAATTGAGTTTGTTCCGGATTCCTGGGGATTTTATTACCTTGGGGTGAGCGGTTTGTCCTCTCTCCCCGTTGGAAATTATGTTTTGCGCTATTATAGGGCGAAAAAGAGCTACATTCAAATTACTTCTCCCAATGGTGGTGAGCATTTGAGTGAATTGAGGATATTTCCCGTGATGTGGGAAAAGGGCGGTGTGCCATATATACAGGATGTTAAAATTGAATATTCATTTGATGGTGCGGATGGTCCCTGGAACACGATTATTCCATCGACATCGAACACCTGGTTTTTTTTCTGGCAGGTGCCAGATGTCGATGGCACGCAGAACAATTGCTATGTAAAAGTAAGCAGTGTTGCTGATACGACAATATATGATATAAGCGATTCCGCATTTTATATTGGAGAATCCTCGCTGCAGGAATATGATGGAAAACCCCAAAATTTATCGGTAAAAATTTTCCCAAATCCATTTAATTCTTCGTGTCAAATCACCATCGAGCAGGGAACGGCTTCCTCTCATTCACCTTCGATGATTGAAATATACGATTTGCGTGGAAAGATTGTTCAGCAATTGTCGTTGTCTTCGGTAAAGGATAAAAACTTTATTCGGCAGATTGTGTGGACTCCTGATGAAAGTGTTTTATCGGGCATTTATTTTGTTAGACTGAAACTCGATGATGGGAGCACTGTCGTTAAGTCAGCTGTATATTTGAAGTAGGTATTTTTGTCATTTTATTTTATTGACATTAGCAAAAAAATTAACATTTTTAAAAAATATGACAATATTTCAACTTGTTAATTTGCGGGCGCTCAAAATCATAGCATATTTAATTACCTGATTGGTTATGGAGGGGGATATGCGGAAAAGATATATCTTCGATGTTTTTCTCTTGTGTCTTGTTTTTATGGGTATTGCGGTTCATTTTCGTCCGTATCCTGGCGATGTCATATATCTTTCTTCTCCGAACGAGAAGGCTAATATTCAAAAACATCGTTTTTCGCGTCCATTTTTGGGAAATGCAGCGAAAGGCTTTGCCGATAACGGTTCCCTGCCCGATGGTATCGTCGATTTTATCCGCCAGGCAGAGGTTTCGTCCTCCTATGGCGATTATTTGCATTCAATATCTGCTGTGATGAACCCGAACAGTTCTATGTGGAATGATTTTCAGCATCGGCGGCATTTTTCTCGTTCCGGACCTGCTGAACCCGATGAGACATCTTCCACTATGGATTATGATTTCGCTTCTGATATTCGTGTCAACAATCCCACCACATCACTTCAGGGTCAGCCTGATATTGCAGTTGGCGATGATGGAACTATTTATGCCTGCTGGATAGACGAAAATAACTCTTCCAGTTATGGAATATATTTTTCAAAGTCCACAGATGGCGGAGCGACCTGGCTTCCCCGCGTGGCAGTTGACACTTATGGACCCAATTATCGTCCGCAGATGGCTGTATATGGAACAGGAAGCACTGCGAGAATATATATTGCTTATGTGTATGAGTATGATGCTGCCAATTACGATTACGACATCTATTTGAGCTATTCCACTGATGGCGGTTCTTCCTGGAACACTGTCGTTGTCGGTGGGAGTAGCTATTTCGAGGATATGGCAGATGTTCAGGTGGATGATAATGGTTATATTTATGTGGTTTATACTTATGCTTATTGGTCCAGCGGAAGCTGTGATGAAGGTGATGTTGACTATTATATAGTTTACAGATATTCTGCCAACAGTGGAGCGAGCTGGAGCGGAGCTATTACTCTTGTGAGCAGTGGTTGTCCTGTCGGTCTTCCGTCCATTGCGATGGAAGGCGGCGGAACTTCTTCCACTATGCACCTGACTTATGTCTATGATTACAATTGTGGGAGCGACCCGACGGACTATGATGCGAGATATAGAAAATATGCAAATGCTGGTTCGGGTTCGCCGTCGCTCATTTATGGTGATATCGTAATTGCGGGTTCGACGAGCGATGAATATATAATTCCCGATGGAATTGATGTCGGGACGGATGGTAATCCGCAGATTGTATATATAATCGGCGACCCCGGCGACATCTATTACCGCAGGTCTAATTCGGGCGGCAGTTCTTTTGAAGCGCCTGTGGCTGTGTCCACCGGCAGTGCAGATGAAACTGACCCGACCATCGCTCTCGACTGCTGGAACAATCCAGTAGTATGCTGGCGAGATGCCCGACACGGCGATACCGATATTTACTTCACCTGGTCAGATAACGGTGGTGCTTCGTTCCATACATCACAGGAAGTTGATTGTGAAATTTCAGCGTCTGACCAGAACTGGCCCACAGTTGAGATATTAAACGGCACTTGCTCGCGCGATATTCATTTTCTCTGGTGGGATGAGCGATACGACGACGGTGATATATATTACAACGGCAATTATCAGGAAGGCGTGAAACTGCACATTGGGTTTCCGTCTGGCACGCCGCCAAATCCTCCGCATTTCGTGTGCCACAGATTTGACCAATCGCTGGACACGACGATTTCGACCGCTGGTGAATATGTCCTGTGGTTTGACCCTGAATATTCCAACGAGCCGAGATTACATCAGCTCTGCGACGGAGCCACTGGCACGGAGAGATGGGCGTGCGAAAACCCCGGCGGGTGGACTTTTATGGCGCCTTCCTGGTGGTGGGCTAATGGCGTATGTGGAGAGTTCTGGGTAGATTATTATCATCAATTATATATGACCTTTGCCCCGACGAAAGGCAATTCCTCCGAATGCACTCATACTTTGCCAAATGTGGATATCAGATACGAGCAGTTCGGTTCCACAATCGATACTTTTGGAAATCACACGGTTTCCGTGAGTGATTGGGTTGATTATGGAACTGACTATTTCTTCCGCGGGTGGATAGATATAAGTCCGCACGAGAGGTGGGCAATTACATCGGCGGACACACAGGGAACGGCGATGTTTTCTGGAACAATCTCGCCGCAGTATTATCATCAGTGGTTGCCGCACATCTGGTTTTCGGGCACTGCCGCAGATGACTGGACCTGGCACACTGCAAGAATTTATCTGGGCTACTCCCTCGTCGAAGATTCACTCGTAACGGATTGGCAGGATTGGGCGGATTGCGGCAATGTGCTTGCATTTTCCGAGACAACACTCGCAGGAAGGCACGCCATTAACGACTACGACACTATGATGATTGAATGGATACCGTCATATACGGTCATTTACTCGTCGGATAGGTTCGTCACGGTTCAGACGGATTTTGGCGGTGGAACGGTGAAACTGGATGGAATTTTATACACTTCTCCGCATACCGAACTTCTGGGACCTGGCACGATGCATACCATTGAAGCACCGACGCCGCAGACTTTCGATGATACGGTGCAGTATCATTTCTCACAGTGGCTCGATGGACCTACTGATACTGTGCGAACAATCACAGTCCCCGACCACGACATAACTTATACTGCTCAATACGACAGATGGTTTAAGATAAATCTTTCTTACACTGGTTCCACAGGTGGACACATTCCATCGCTTACGGGTGATGGCTGGTATGCTGAAGGCAGTTGGGCGACAGTTACTGCAACGGATGGTTTCGACAGCACGACGGGAATTAGATATGGGTTTTCTCACTGGGAGAGCGTTCCCCCTGGCGCCTATTTTTCGGATTCAACTTCCGATTCGACGACCGTTCTCGTGGATAACTATTATACGATTGTGGCGGTGTATTCCGTTCAATATTCTTTCACTGTTGAAAGCGATTATGGTTCGCCTGTTCCGCCGGTTGGCACAAATTGGTTCGACGCCGGCGCAACTGTGAACACAATTGCTGGAAGTCCCGATACGACATATCACAAATATTGCAGCGGATTTCTGGCGGGAGGTTCGGGTTTGCCCGCCAGTGGAACCGCTGATTCCTTTGAATTTATTATAACCGAGCCGTCCTGGGTGCGCTGGCTGTGGAGCGACCAGATATGGCTCGTCGTGTATTCCGATTGGGGGGCTCCGTCGCCGCCTGTGGGATTGAACTATTACGACCCGGGGACTGAAATAGATGCCTTCGTCGATTCAATTATATATCTCTCCGCTGATTGGCGGCAGCTTTGCGTCGGATACACTGGAACAGATGGAATTGGTTCCGGTGGGGACAATAATTTCACTTTTATCATAACTTCTTCCTGCACGCTCGTATGGAACTGGCAGACGCAATATACATTTGAAGTTACAAATCCCGGCGGGTATGACAGCCCATCTCCGCCCGCCGGGGAACAATGGTACGATGAGGGAACTTCGATAACTGCGTCTGTTTCTTCCCCTGCTGGTGGATATGTGTGCATCGGATACTATGGCACCGGGGCACTGCCGCCTGTCAGTCCGCACGACTCGGTGACTTTTTCTCTGTCCACTCCCACGACTATAGAATGGAGATGGGCGCTGTTTTCGGAAGTGTGTTCTCTCGTGGTAATTTCCCCCGACGGGAAAGGTGCACCATTTCCGTACGGAACGACATACTGGGTTCCAGGCTCCTTTGTCGATGCAAGTGTTACGACTCCCTGGTATGATTCTTATCCCGACGGAGTTAGGGACAGTTGCACGGGCTGGACGGGCACAGGTTCTGTTCCGTCGAGTGGGGATAGCGGCGCCGTCGGTTTCAATATAAATGTAAATTCCACGCTCACCTGGAACTGGCAGCATCAATATCGTTTAGATGTGAGCAATCCGCTTGGTTATGATACTCCCGACCCATCGGTGGGCGAACACTGGTATGATGCGGGAAGCGTCGTCGAAGGTTCCGTAACATCTCCCTGGGAAGATTCAATCGTCTGCACGGGATATATCGGCACAGGTTCCCTCGCCGACGGCGACACGAACTGGTTCTCCTTCACAATAGATACCGCGTCTTCCGTAATCTGGCAGTGGGAAGTGAACAATGTAATTCTCACGGTTCATTCGGACTATGGTTCGCCATCGCCGGACACAGGTTCCCATACTTATCTTGCTGGCACAGAAGTTTTGTGCACCGTCGATTCAGTGGTTTACATAAGTTCCGACGAAAGATATGTCTGCATCGGCTGGACTGGAAGCGGTTCTACCCCTGCAAGCGGTGATTCCAACACTGTGCGGTTTATAATTATGGAAGATTCGCAGATACAGTGGCTCTGGGAACATCAATATCGCCTTGTGGTGAACGACGGGGGATATGGCAGTCCTGTTCCTCCCGATGGCGACAACTGGTTCGCCGCCGGGGATACTATTACCTGCACAATTTCGCCAAATCCTGTGGATACATTTTTCTGCGTGGGATATTCGGGAACGGGCGCTGTGCCGTCCGCTTATGGGGAAGATTCCGTCACATTTGTTCTCACTGTGCCTTCGTCCATCACCTGGATATGGCTCGGCGCTGGTTCGGTTTCGGCTCTGATTGTTTCGAGCGATTACGGTTCCCCCTATCCCTGGGTGGGAGTTCACTACTATCCTACGGGAACGGTTGTTGGTGCTTATATGCTCGATGCGACGGATTCACTGGCGCCAGGGACGAGAAGGCATTGCGTTGGATACAGTGGAACTGGTTCCGTCGGTTCAGGAGCGGACACTTCTGTGACATTTACGATTACTGAAAATTCCACAATTGACTGGCTCTGGGAAACACAGCATCGTCTGACGATAATAAATCCCGGGGGATATGACACACCTGTTCCTTCGGAAGGTGAGCACTGGTTCGCTGATGGGACGGTGATTTATGCATACATAAGCACTCCTGCATACGACACTATGCGTTGTGTTGGATATTTCGGCACCGGTTCGGTTCCTGCATCAGGCTGGGGGACAGGCGTTACATTCACTCTTTTGATGCCGAGTTCAATCGAATGGCGCTGGATGGGAGAAAGCGGAATATGTCAGTTCGATGTGATTAGTTCTTATGATACACCAGTTCCGCCGAATGGTGCGAATTATATTCCCTGCGGCGAATTTGTCGTCGCGACGGTTGACCAGGTCGATAGCACATCGCCTGGCGAAGGGTGGTGGTGCACCGGCTGGACGGGGTATGGTTCCGTTCCGTCGAGCGGGGATACAAATTTCTGCGTGTTCACGCTGACCGAACATTCGCGAATTATCTGGAACTGGGAAGCGAGGTATAATCTCGTTCTCAATTACGATGGTGAAACTGGCGGTGAAGTTCCCGTGCAGACTGGCGAAGGATGGTATGTTGCCGGCGAAACTGTTGCCGTATATACTGACCCTGAACTGTTCGACGGAAGCACTCACTATGGATTTATGGGGTGGGTTGCAACCCCTTCGGTGTGGATAGAGCATCCCGAATTTTTCAGCACGAGGGTTGTGGTGTCAAGTCCCTGCACATTGACGGCTATGTATGGTGTGGCGGTGTCCTGCACGCTTGCAAAGTCCCCTGCGGAAAACTGGGGCGGTTTTGTCGTCGACGGAATAAGTTATCCAGAAACTTCAACGGTTGCTTTCTGGTGGGGGCGTGGTTCTCATCATCTTGTGGAAGCGACGACGCCCGATATATCCCCGGATAGCACAGAAGCTTATGGCTTCGACCACTGGTCGGATGCAGGGGATACATCTCACTGGGTCGAAGCATCCGCTTCCTTTGTGATATATGCCTATTATCTGCATCAGTATCGTGCGAAGCTGGAGAAAAATCCTGCCGAAGACCTTGGGAGCATCGTCGTCGATGGCACAACTTATCCAGGGCATTCTTATCTGGGATACTGGAGCGATGGTTCCTATCACTCAATCAGTGTTTCTACGCCTGATACGGGAGCGGGATTGCGATATAGTTTCGTCGTCTGGTCGGACGGCGATTCGAATGCGGTGAGGGATATTGGACCTGTTGTGGCGCAGGTGGATTTAACCGCTATCTACATAGGTCAGGCTAAAATCAGCGTGATTAAGAACCCGTTTGAAAATTTCGGCACAATTTCCATAAATGATACGACATTTATTGATGCTGCGTCCGCGCAGTATTGGGTTGATATAGGAGATTCTGGCGTCGTCGATGTGAGCAGAATCGATATTGACGAGATAACTGATACGGCGTATGTATTCAGCCACTGGGATTCCGACCCTGCGGATTCCACAAGACCTAAACTTCTGGGCGAAATTACAGGGGAAACGAATGTCGTGGCGAACTACGATAAAACTGAATACAGGTTATCGTTTACTCTCACCCCGACGAATGTCTGGGACATCGACACGCTTTCCTCTTCCGAAACGAGAACGATGTATCCATTTGAGGTGATAAAGATTACAAATGACGGGACAATTCCCGTCGATTTCGGCTTGCAGACGATAGAGGACTTCACAAGCTGGAATGCGGGCTATTTAGTCGGATATAACAGGTATGTTCTGCGAAGTGAATTTACACAGAATTCCATCCCGCCTGTCACATTTTCGTATGCGAATGATTATGTAAAGTCAAGTTTGACCTGGTCCACCGATGTAATCTTTGGACCTGGCGGCTATTATGTTACGCCGGGAGATTGGTATAATATATGGCTTCAATTCATCGCCCCGACGGACAGCTACGATTACACTCTGCAGCGCATAATCCTGCGCGTCTGGGCAAGACCGACGATATATTAAAGAGATTTTTTCCATAATACCTTTAATCAGAGAAATATTTTTCTGGGAAAATTGCTTATGTCTATGCTGTTTTTGAAAAGAACAGAGATGTCTCAACAATTGAGAATAACTCTGGTCTCACTGTCGTTTTTCTCTTATAATTCAGTTCAAAACGATTAAATTCACTTTGAAATTTTTTTAAGCGGATTTAATTGAAGGCAAACATAGCGAGGTTTTTTTATGATTCTGCTCAAAAACTGCTATTACATTGCCACATTCGATGACGAGGGCGAAGAATTTTACGGTCGGGATATTCTGATTCGGGGCAGTTTAATCGACAAAATTGCAGAAAACATTCAATTGACCGATTATGAGAAATCCGAAGCAGATGTGATAGATTGCTCGCACTTTCTCGTTATGCCGGGGATGGTGAACACACATCACCATCTTTATCAAACGCTCACGAGAAATCTTGCCGGCGCGCAGAACGCAAAACTTTTTGACTGGCTTGTCCATCTATATCCAATCTGGTCGCGCATCGATGAAGATGCCGTGTATTATTCAACTTTGCTTGGGTGTGCGGAACTGCTTCTCACGGGGGCAACGACCACCACAGACCATTTGTATCTATATCCAGAAAATTTCGGCGGCGATATGATGTCCATTCAGTTTGAGGCTGCGGAAAAATTGGGGATAAGATTTTCGCCTTCTCGCGGTTCGATGACTCTTGGAAGGAGCGGCGGCGGTCTTCCGCCGGATGATGTGGTGCAATCGCCAGATGAAGTTCTTCGCGATATGGAGCGCGTTGCAGAAAAATTTCATAATTCCGACCCGCTATCGATGAAAAAGATTGTCTTTGCGCCTTGCAGCCCCTTTTCTGTGGATGAAACCGTGATGATTGAAAGTGCAAAACTCGCAAGAAAGCACGACATCGTTCTTCACACTCATCTTGCCGAAACGAAGGACGAGGAACAGTATTGTATCGAGAAATACGGCAGAAGACCTCTCGAACTGATGGCGGATTGGGATTGGCTTGGCGATGATGTGTTCTTTGCGCACGGAATCTGGTTCGACGATGGGGAGTTAAAAATTCTTTCGGAAACCAATACGGGCATTTCGCACTGTCCGACATCGAATATGCGTCTCGGGTCGGGAATAGCGCGGATAAAGGAAATGCTCGATATGAATATACGCGTTGGGCTTGGTGTTGATGGTTCGGCATCGAACGATTCATCTGATATGCTCGGCGAAGTGCGGAACGCTATGCTCTTGCAGAGAGTTAAATACGGCGCTGATGCGATGAGCGCACGGCAGGCTTTGAAAATTGCCACGCGAGGCGGTGCCGAACTGCTGAAATTCAACAAAATAGCGCAGATAAAGGAAGGTTTTGCGGCAGATGTGGTGATGTTCGACCTGTCGAAAATGCAATATTCGGGCGCAAAATCTGACCCGCTTGCCGCAATCGTCTTCACCGGTTTTGACCATTCCGTTGCGTACTCCATTGTCAATGGAAAAGTTGTCGTGCAGAACGGCGAACTGGTCGGCGTTGATGTGGATGAAATTTCCAATAAGGTGGACGAAATCTCACGCAAAATGCTGAATTAAAAAGGCAACAGCATATTGAATAAAAACTTAATTTGAAGTGTATATTACCTGGGAATGAGACAATTTACTATATGGAGGGTTGGCTATGGCAGAATATCTATATTGGTTCATTGCCGGGGCGGTGATGATTCTCTTTGAGATAGTTGTTCCCGGGTTTGTTCTCGTGTGGTTTGGCATTGGCGCAATTGCTGCTGGCATTGCCGCTTTTCTCGGCGCTGGATATACTGTGCAGTTTATCGTGTTCTTCGTCGTGTCGATAGGTTCCCTGATACCCGCAAAGATATTTCTCAAGAAGAAGGAAGAGGAGCCATCCCTTCGCGTTGGTGCAGAGCGCGTCATCGGGATGAAGGGCATCGTCACGAAGGAAATTTCGCCTTCGGAATTTGGCGAAGTAAAAATAGAGGGCGAACTGTGGATTGCTTCAAGCGGCGAAGAAATACAGAAGGGCGAATGGGTCGTCGTTGAAAAAATTGAAGGAACGCATCTCGTCGTGCGGCGTCAGGAGAAAAATGGATAATTATGTATTAACACAAATCGATGGAGGGATACTATGGGCGTGATAATTCTTTTTCTCGCGTTTATCGCAATAATTATTGTGATGAGCGGCATTAAGATTGTAAGGCCGTGGCAGCGCGGTGCTGTGGAATTTCTGGGCAGATATATAAAGACTGTCAATCCTGGACTGCGCATAATCATACCGTTTTTTGAAAAAATTCGCAAAGTAGATATGCGTGAGCAGGTGGTCGATGTGCCGCCGCAGGAAGTCATAACAAAGGATAATGTAGTCGTAACTGTCGATGCCGTCGTGTATTATGAAATCACAGACCCTGTGAAGGTATTGTATAATATCGCCAATTTCTATATGGCGATTACGAAACTCGCCCAGACAAATCTTCGTAATATCATCGGTGATTTGCAGCTCGACGAATCGCTGACTTCTCGCGAGAGAATAAATACTGCCCTTCGTGAAATTCTTGACCATGCGACGGATAAATGGGGAGTTAGAGTTACCCGCGTTGAACTTCAGCGGATTGAACCCCCGAGCGATGTGACGGAAGCGATGCACAGGCAGATGAAGGCTGAAAGAGATAGGCGCGCTGCAATTCTCGAGGCGGAAGGTATAAAACAGTCGCAGATTTTGAGGGCAGAAGGTGAAAAGCGCGCGGCAATTCTTTCCGCAGAAGGAAAAGCCGAGGCAATCAAAAAGGTCGCAGATGCGGATAAATATCAGAAGTTGACAGTCGCAGAGGGCGAAGGACAGGCTATTGAGCGAATCTTTGCTGCCATACACAACGGAAACCCAACAAAAGACCTGATTGCAATTAAATATCTCGAAGCGCTTGAAAAGATGGCAAACGGACAGGCGACGAAATTGTTCGTCCCCTATGAAGCGATGGCGACAATGAGTTCCCTCGGCGTGATAAAGGAAATTTTTGGAAAATCCGCTGAATGATGATGTTTTGATATAGATATTTTATTCATCACAGCCGCCCGGATTTTATCTATCCGGGCAATTTTTTATATAACGAAAGGCTAAAATAAATTTGACAGGTTGTGATGTATAACTAATTTTAATCGTTGGAAAAATTGACAGGAGGACAATATGCTCGATGATTTGAAGATTTACGAAAAATACGACCCGGGCGATGTTCATTCGCTTCTTTTCGATTTCCACGCTCAATTTTCAACCGGGAGAAAGATTGCGGAAACATCGGATTATGATAAAATAGCCGCATCCGATGTTCGGCAGATAGTTGTTGCAGGAATGGGCGGTTCCGCCATTGGCGCCGATTTACTGCGCTGCTATTCATTATATGAAATGAAAATCCCGATGATTGTGAACAGGGATTATCTCATCCCCGGGTTCGTGGATAAACACACGCTTGTCGTCCTTTCATCCTATTCGGGAAATACCGAAGAAATGCTTATGGCTCTCGAAGCGGCGCGATTTCTTGGAGCGCAGTTATTTGCCATAACGAGCGATGGAAAGCTTTCGGATTTCGCCAGGGATTTGAATTTTGGGCTGATAGAAATACCTGGCGGACTGCCGCCGCGTGCTGCACTGGGATATTCATTCGTCCCGCTGACGAAACTGTGCGAATTCTGGGGATTTATCCCGCCGCAGGATGAATTTCTTGAAAATACGCAGTATGCACTTCACAAGGGAGCGGAAAAGCTATCCAGGGATGTTCCCACAGAGGAAAACGCTGCAAAAAAGATGGCACTCAAACTGCACGGCAAACTGCCCATCATATATTCTTCACCGCGCCTTGAAGCAGTTGCGACGAGATTCCGCGGACAGATTGAGGAAAACGGAAAGGCGCTCGCATATTCGTCAGTCGTTCCTGAAATGAACCACAATGAACTCGTCGGCTGGAAGCATCTTTACGATTTTGCCGAATATCTTCAGCCGATATTTTTGGTGGATTTTGAAGACCATCCCCGCAATGTCTTCAGGATGAATTTTGTCGCCGATGTTATGCGGGAACTGGGAGTTGAGCCAATTTTCATTGAGCCGCCGCAGAAGGACGCGCCTTTTATGACGAGAATGTTTGAGATAATTCAGCTCGGCGATTTCACCAGTTATTATCTTGCCATTTTGAACGAAGAAGACCCGAAGCCTGTTAGAATTATCGACAAGTTGAAGGCAAGCCTGTCGCAGTTTGAAGGATAATTCTTCGCGGACAAAAATTTTCTAATCTAATTAAAAAACTTCTCGAATTAAAATTCGAGAAGCGGGAATTTATATAATTGTCCGTCCATTGATAAAAAATTCAATATTTTCCCTTTCGTGTGATTGGCATTCTTCTTTCCTTTCCGAATGCGCGGGTTGTGATTTTGATTCCTGGCGGCGCCTGACGACGCTTATATTCCGCAGAATCCACCATCTTCGCGACTTTTCTCACGGTTTTTTCGTCAAAATCACCGCGCAAAAGTATCTCTTCTATGGACATTTCTTCGGATATGTATAATTCGAGGATTTTGTCGAGAATTTCGTATGGCGGGAGAGAATCTGTGTCGAGTTGATTTTCGCGCAGTTCGGCAGTTGGCGGGCGCTCTATTATGCTTTTCGGAATTATTTCCTTCCCTGCGGATTTGTTCTTCCACCGGGCGAGTTCCCATACGAGTGTTTTCGGAACATCCTTGATGACGGCAAATCCGCCGACCATATCGCCGTATAGCGTTGCATAGCCGA
This sequence comes from bacterium, assembly GCA_021161555.1. Classification (GTDB taxonomy): domain Bacteria; phylum UBP14; class UBA6098; order B30-G16; family B30-G16; genus JAGHAI01. The sequence continues at coordinate 3,460 of JAGHAI010000002.1, read as the reverse complement.
CGCTCATTTCACTTTTGTTTCCCGTGGCGAGAACGAGATGACCGAACTTGTTCGAAAGCGCCATAAGTATGTTCCCGCGTATGCGCGATTGAATATTTTCCTCCGTGATGTCTAACTTTTTGTTTGCAAAGTGCGGCTTCAGATGTTCGATGTATTTTTCGAAAAGCGGCTCAATCTCGATTATCTTGAAGTCGATTTTCAGGTTTTTTGCCAGTTTTTCGGCGTCAGAAAGACTTTGTTCTGCGGTGAATTTTGTCGGCATAAACACAGCGTGGACATTTTCTGCGCCCACGGCATCTGCGGCAATCGTTGCAACCAGAGCGGAATCGATTCCGCCCGAAAGCCCAAGAATTACGCTCTTGAAATTATTCTTTTTGATGTAGTCCGACAGACCGCACACGAGCGCCTGCCATATTTCTTCCATCCTGTTCAGGCGGTTTTGCAGGACAACCGCCACATTTTTTTTCCTGTGCGCCTGCACAAACGGGATTTCGACCACATCCACAGGGATTTCCTGAAAGATGTCGCGTTCTCTCCTCCTCGGGTCGTGAAGGCGGCGGCGGAACACATCCTCCACATCGAAGTCAACGACAAGCAGATTTTCTTCAAAGGCGCTCGCCCTCGCTATTATTTCACCCCGCGAATTCGTGGCAAAGGACTGTCCATCGAAGACGAGCTCATCCTGTCCACCGACGCAATTGAGATAGGCGATTGGAACAATGTTGTCCAACGAGCGGGAAGAAATCATATTCTCCCTGTATTCGGGCTTTCCAATTGTGTATGGAGATGCGTTTATGTTGAATATGATTTTCGCATTGCCGAAGAACGATTGAGCGGCGGCTGGACCTTCAGGCTGCCAGATGTCTTCGCAGATGTTCACGCCAAAGCGCAGCAGAGGCGTATCGTAAACGGGAATTCGTTCGCCTGGCGAGAAATATCTCCTTTCGTCGAACACGCCATAATTTGGAAGAAATATCTTGCGGTATGTGTCCCAGATTCTTCCGTTGTAAATTATGGCGGCAGAATTGTATGTGTCGTCATCGTGTTCGGGAAAGCCAACGATGACGATAGTCGGCAGCCTGGCAGTTCTTCGGGCAATTTCATCAATCGCCGCTCCCGATTCGTTGAGAAATCCAATCTGAAGCAGCAAATCTTCGGGCGGATATCCACAGATGGCGAGTTCGGGAAAGAGAACGATATCCGCGCCCAGCGATGCTGCTCTTTGCGCATATTCCACGATTTTGTCAATGTTTCCCTCAAAATCGCCGACGATGGTATCTATCTGCGCGAGCCCCACGCGAACTTCTCTCATAAATTCCTCCTGTTATGCTCAAATTTATCGTGGAATTTAGCACAATGCAAAGATTTTTTCATCACACAGAGTCACAGATGATTTGAAGTAGTTTATTCTGCGAGCATTTCTTTTGTTCTGGCAATAGCCCAGATGACGGCGGTTTTCGGGTCTGCGGAAGATTTCTTCACCATCATATCAGCTTGATGCAACAGTGCGAGAGCGGAAATTATTTTTTCCCTGTCCAGTGGCTGTGCTGCGTTTTTAATTTTCTGTGCCAGAAAAGCGCGTTTGCCCAGTCTTTTTGCCAGTCCGTTTGGGTCAATTTTCGCCCACAGCAGGTCGCCGAGCGAACGGTTCATCCACGATAAAATGACGCTGTGTTGTTCGCCGAAGTTCATAAGCTTAATCGATAACTTCATTGCGAGGTCGAAGTCGAGCGACTGCACTGCGTTGGCAAACTGAAATATGTGCGCCGACCTGCTATGCGCACAAACCTGTCGAACATCCTCAACCCTGATAAAATCATCTTCCACAAAGTTCACTATCTTTTCCACCTCTTCCCTGACTGCGGCAAGCGATATTCCTGCGATATTTATCAATTCTTTCGCAGCGGAAATCGTCATTTTCTTTCCTGCTCTCCTCGCAAAATACGAAATCCATTCGCCCATTTCCCTTTCGTTTGGGGTGGGAAGTTCAATTGTGCGAAACATCTTCGATATTGCCCTGCCTTCCTTTCTTCGCATATCGAGACTTTCCGATTCGACAATCAGCATCGCCGTATCGGGAAAAGAAAAGTTCGAAAGACCTTCGATAATTTTCTTCTCTGTGGCTCGAGATACATCGAAATTGCGCAGGATGACTATTCTTCTGTCGCTCAACATAGGAAGACTCAGGAGCGAATCGAAGATGACTTTGTAATCGTCCTTCGACTTCAGTTCATTCATCCAGAACACATCGAGCGCAAAATCTTCCATTCCCTCAACCTGTTTGCGGAAGGCTCGCATAAGCCCATCTTTGAGAAGTTTTGCATCGCCATAAAGAAAGATTTTAGCCGGCGGGGAAGTCTGCGATAATTCCTTGAATGTCCTTATGTATTGCGCTGGATTCACCTTTCACCTTCGATATTTTTCTTCACGAACTCAATTTCATCGCGCGACGGCATAAGCCCACAGGATTTTCTCTCGGGGCAGTATCCCAATATTTGACACTGCGGAACGAGATATTCAGAAAACCCCGCAAGTTGAGGAACTTTTTTGATTTCGCTCTTCACCTTCCAGAAGAGTTCCCTTATTTCCCATTGCGCTCTGGTGCATAGCCGTATCTGGCACACCTGATAGAGTTCTCTGAAGTTCATCGTCATAACGATTTTCGTCTGCGTTGCATTTGGCAGGATAAATCTCGCGTCTTCCTTCGGGATACCTCGTTCGACGAGTTTTTTATATGTTTCTTCAATTGTGCGAAGGGTGTCGCTGAAAATTTTTTCCGCACTTTCGTCGTTCGCTATCGAGTGGGGAACCACGAAATCCTTCCCCGCGGACACATATCTCTGCGACTGCTGGGAAAAACTCGCGATTCTGTGTCGAACGAGCTGGTGTGAGCAGGCTCGGGAAATCCCTTCTATCGCGAAGGTGAAACTTATATGTTCGAGAACGGACAGATGCCCCGATGCGATGACTCTGTCTATCAGCGAGAACATTTTATCCTGCGAAATTTCGCCATCTGATGTCCGCTTCCATATCGATATAGGTCCGTCGGGGGAATAGCAGGTTCTTGCCGCAGTGAAAATGGTTTCGATTGGGTTCGGCGTGTAGTTTATGAGTCTTACTTTCATATCGAACTAAATAAAAAGGCGTCCCGACATATCGACGAGATGCCTTGATGGTTAATCATACAGGATTTCGGCTTTTTACTTCTTTTTCTTAATCGCTTCGCGAGTGGAATCCTTTATGCCGTATTTCCTCTTGAATCGTTCCACCCTTCCTGCCGTATCGACCATTTTCTGCTTGCCCGTGTAGAACGGATGACACGCGGAACATATTTCCACGCGGATTTCCTTTTTCGTTGAACCGACATACCAGGTATTACCACAGGCACAGGTCACTTTTGCGACATAATATTTGGGGTGTATCTTCTCTCTCATCGCAATCATCCTCCAGAATTTTAATT
>JAGHAI010000230.1 GCA_021161555.1 bacterium | reverse complement strand
ATATAATATGAGCGATAGGAAAAGCATTCTCTTACTCCAAATTTTTATCAAAACTGTTTTCAAATATGCAGCATTTTTATCAAAATCAAAAAAAATTTTTACAAATGTGCAATCGATATCGCAACATTTTTTCTGTGTCATATATGTGACAGAATTATGACATATATGCCATTTTTGACATATTTTGTCTCATATTCTAATCATCAAAATTATCTACAATAAAGCATTATTATGTATTTCAACAAGTTACGATTTGGCACAGGGATTGCTTAATGATTTGTGGAAATTTTAAGTATGACACAAAAACTTAAATAAAACAAGGAGGTGATATTATGGCACTGGTAAGATGGCGCCCATTCGAGGACCTTCTGAATATGCACGATGAACTCAGCCGTTTTTTCGATGATTTCTTCGGCGAAAGGCTTCCTGCAAGACAGAGCAAAGAAGGCGCTTCGTGGATTCCCAGAGTTGATATTTCGGAAAACGACGACGAAATAATCGTCCACGCCGACATTCCTGGTATGGAAAAGGACAACATCAAAATCACTCTGACGGACAATGTGCTGAGCATCTCGGGAGAAAAGAAGATTGAGCGGGACGAGAAAAAAGCAAACTATCATCGTGTCGAAAGAGTTTTCGGAAGCTTCCAGCGAAGTTTCTACATCCCCACAAATGTGGATGCATCAAAAATTTCCGCTTCGTATAAGAACGGAGTCCTCGAAGTGAAACTGCCCAAAAAAGAGGAAGCCAAGCCGAAGGAAATTCCTGTAAAAGTGGAATAATCTCGTTCTGGCGGCTCCGGGTCGATTCGGCTCGGAGTCGCCGACAATTATTTTGTTCATTCGGTCAATTTTTTTATAAAAATTTTAATTTACCTATTTTCAGAATGAAATATTTTTAGAAAGTTATTTTATTCATATCATAATAAAATAAAAATTGAAAAATTGGGGGTGATGAAAAATGGCTAAAATTTTGGGCATAGACCTCGGCACAACGAACAGTTGTATGGCTGTTATGGAAGGCGGACAGCCGACTGTAATACCAAATGCGGAAGGAGGACGAACAACTCCTTCAATGGTTGCCTTCACAAAGGACGGGCAGCGACTTGTCGGCATCAGTGCAAAGCGGCAAGCTGTGACAAATCCCGAAAACACAGTATATTCCATCAAGCGATTTATGGGACGAAGACACAGCGAGGTTCAAACAGAGGCGTCGCAGGTGCCATACGAAGTCGTCGCCGGTCCAAATGGCGATGCACGAGTGAAAATTCCCGCTGTTGAAAAGGAATTTTCCCCGCCGGAAATTTCTGCAATGATTCTTCAAAAATTCAAGAAAGATGCGGAATCATATCTCGGCGAAGAGGTGAAGGAAGCGGTTATCACAGTTCCTGCATACTTTAACGATAGCCAGCGGCAGGCGACGAAGGATGCGGGAAGAATCGCCGGCTTTGATGTTAAGCGAATAGTAAACGAACCCACCGCTGCTGCTCTTGCATACGGATTGGACAAAAAGGGCAAAAATCTAAAAGTCGCTGTGTTCGACCTGGGCGGCGGCACTTTTGACATCTCAATTCTCGAAATCGGTGAGGGCGTTTTCGAAGTGCTTTCAACCAACGGCGATACACACCTCGGCGGAGACGACTGGGACCAGCGCATCATCGATTGGATGGTGTCAGAATTTAAGAAAGAACAGGGCATAGACCTATCGGGCGACCCGATGGCAATGCAAAGGCTCAAAGAACAGGCAGAACGAGCCAAAATAGAACTGTCTTCGGTGATGGAAACACAGTTAAATCTGCCATTCATAACCGCCGATGCATCGGGACCGAAACACCTTTCGATGACGCTTTCTCGCGCGAAACTTGAACAGATGACAGCTGACCTTCTCGAGCGAACTGTCGGACCCTGCGAAAATGCACTGAAAGACGCAGGCTTGACGCCGCAGGACATCGACGAAGTAATCCTTGTCGGCGGAATGACAAGAACTCCTGCTGTGCAGGCAAAGGTCAAAGAACTATTCGGAAAGGAACCTCATAAAGGCATCAATCCCGACGAAGTTGTGGCTGTGGGCGCAGCAATACAAGCTGGCGTGCTTTCAGGCGAAGTTAAGGACATTCTTCTGCTTGATGTAACCCCTCTCTCTCTCGGCGTGGAAACACTCGGCGGCGTGATGACAACTCTAATACCGAGAAATACGACAATTCCCACACGGAAGACCGAGACATTCACGACTGCGGAAGACAACCAACCACAGGTGGAAATCCACATCCTTCAGGGAGAACGACAGATGGCTGCCGACAACAAATCGCTCGGAAAATTCTATCTCGACGGCATTCCGCCTGCTCCGAGAGGAGTTCCACAGATAGAGGTCACATTCGACATCGACGCGAACGGCATTCTTCATGTAACTGCCAAAGATAAGGCAACCGGAAAAGAACAATCAATCCGAATTGAGGCATCTTCGGGGCTCTCCGAAGAGGAAATAAAGAGAATGGTCGAAGAAGCCAAGAAATACTCCGAGGAAGACCAGAAGCGCCGGGAAGAAGTCGAGCTGAAAAACCGCGCAGACCAGTTGGCATATTCTACGGAAAAGCAGTTGAATGAATTCGGCGAAAAAGTTGACTCAGCGGACAGAGCAAAATTGGAGTCTTTGATAAAGGACCTTAGAGATGCCATCAAGAAAAACGATATAAATTCGGTGAGAATTAAATTAAATGAATTGGAAACGACCTGGCATCAGGTTGCGCAAAAACTGTATCAAACGCAGACAGCTCCTCCAGGAGCGGGAACCACTCCCCCACCATCAGGCGGTGAAGCACAGCAGGACAGCGGTAAAAAACCACCAGAAGACGGCGGCGATGTGATGGACGCCGATTATACTGTTGAATAAATGTAATAAATCCTGCTATCGTCAAAATGTGTTTATAACTTGACAAATCCCCCGAAAGGGGGATTTTTAAAAAACTTCATCACGGGAACAACAATGTTATTCGATATTGTTATAATAGGTGCGTCCGTTGGTGGGCTATCATCGGCGCTCGAACTTCTAAAAAATGGAATTTATCCCATTATGATTGAACAGCGAAGAGAAATCGGCATTCCTGCTCAGTGCGCCGAATATATTCCTGCTCATTTCGCGAGTGAGGTCTCAATTTTAAAAAATTTCAGAGCACAGAGAATCGACCGAATGACAGCAAAGATAAACATTGATAATGATATAATTACATATCGAATCGCTGCGCCAGGATGTATCATCAACAGGGATAAATGGGAACAATTTCTCGCTCAAAAAGTTATCGATAAAGGCGGAAAAATTTTCACGGCAGAAAGAGCCATTGCCATAGAAAAATATGATAACCATTACAGAATCATCACCACAAAACGGACATTGGAAGCCCGTTTTATCATCGGCGCTGATGGTCCGAAGTCCATCACCGCAAAATTTTTTAAAATTCCGCAGCAGAAAATTATATATTCAATACAATGGACTGTGCCATTGCGGAAGAAACTTTTCGATACTATGGTTGTATTCGACCGAAAATTTAAGGGTGGCTACGGCTGGCTTTTCCCGAAAGGAGATATTGCAAATCTGGGCGTTGGGGCGGAAAACCTTGTCCCCGATATGCTTGAAGATGTCGCGGAATTTTTCGGCGAGTTTATCGTAAAAAAAACCATAACAAAAACCGGCGGAGCAATACCAATCGGCGGATTGAGAGAGAAAATATCGGATGATAAAATATTTCTCGTCGGCGATGCCGCAGGAACTACAGACCCAATCACTGGCGCAGGAATAGCAAATGCTTATGATTCGGGTAAAATTGCTGGCGGGATTGTAGCAGAAGCGTTAAAATCGCCATCAAACAGCGAACATAAAAATTTAAGGTCCATTTATGATAAAAAAATTCGCTTTCTCAAAAGGGCGCTCGATAGGACATTAAGGCGAAGAAAAAATCTATTAAACAACTGGAACAAAGATGACGAAGAATTCATCGATGCGATACGGCGGGCGTGGAATTTCAGACAAATTGATTGAGAGAATCGAGCGCGCCGCAAACTTATCCTGGAAAAAATTCGGCAAAAGGATAACATTCTATCTGCCGGGGATGTTTACCCTGTACGGCGAAAAAGGACGATATCCTGCCGTATCGGTGACGGGAGCGGAATGCGAACTTCAGTGCAAACACTGTCGCGGAAAACTTTTGAGACCAATGCCCCCTGCACGAACCGCAGAAGAACTCATTGCCCTCGCAGAGAAATGGAAGGAAGAAAATATAGAGGGAATTTTGCTATCGGGAGGCTCGACAAAAGAAGGATATGTCCCCCTATTCCCCCTGCTTGAAGCCGTGCCGGAATTGAAAAAAATGGGCTTTTATGTATCCGCTCACACTGGCTTTGCCACAGAAGAACTCGCCCGAGCAATCTCTCAATCGCAAATAGACCAGATTCTGCTCGACATCGTCGGGGACGACGAAACCGCAAGGAAAATCCTCAACCTCAACGACGGCGTTAAAAAGGTAAAAAACGCTCTCGATGCACTTTTCTCATACAATCT
>JAGHAI010000193.1 GCA_021161555.1 bacterium | reverse complement strand
GTAGAAGAACCTGTTGACAGAGTGCGGACTGTTGACTTGAGGGTTTATCCGAATCCGTTTAATTCCTCGTGCGAAATCACCGTTCCGGAAAATGCGGATGTGGAGATATACGATTTGCGGGGGAATTTGATTGCAACCCCCTATTTGGATGGCGAGCCATCCTCATTTGTCCCCCTTGATAAGGGGGACAGCGAGATTGCGAAGCAATCGAGCAGGGGGTTTGTATGGGCGCCCGATGAAAACATTCCATCTGGAATTTATCTCGTCCGTGCCACAATCCCGCAACAGAAGAAAACAGTCGTCTGCACGAAGCGGATTGTGTATTTGAAATAATCCATCTGTTCAATTCATCAGAGAAAATGATGATTTTTGTCGGTAGGGGTTTGGTGTTCCAAACCCCTATTTTATATATAGGATTTGCGCGGGGATGTTGTATACGAACCCCCTATCCCGAGCGTCAGCGAAGGTTTCAGGAGGTAGTTGGACAAACGAGCGATTTTAATCGTTCGTTTTTTTGTGCGACCACGAAAAATGTGAATTTGAAATAGTAATTAATCCATCAGGTCTTCAAGCCAGTATGCGTCGGGTTTTGCGGGATAAATCATTATTCGTCCCTCATCTTCTCGGTTTGCCGCTCTGTGATAGCGAAGAACGATTTTCCCGTCGGCGACTGCCATAATTTCGATTTTTCCCGTGGCGTGAGACATAATCAGCCTCGTTCTCTTCGCCAGACCCGATACTTTTGATAGAGCCTTCTGGAAAATCCTGTAAGTTTCCACCAGTGGAATTGCAAACGGCTTGTTTCCAATGGTGGGTCTGACCTGGAATACATAATACGGCGGATTTCCCACGAATGAAAGTTTTTTGAGCAGTTCTGCAAGGACATCCGGGTCATCGTTTATGCCACGCATCAGCGGCGTTTGATTGGACAAAATAGCACCTGCACCGAGCATTTTGTCGAGCGCTTCTATCGCAACATCCGTCAATTCACGAGGGTGATTGAACTGTGTGATGATGTATATTCTCTTTCGTGGCGATGAGTATTTGCTTATCATTTCGAGCAGCGAAGGGTCTTCAACTATTCTATATGGATTTGATGCGGGAATTTTACTGCCGATTCTCACTATTTGTATGTGTTCGATTTCCCTTATTTGAGAAATTATCCTCTCGAGTTTCTGAGTTGAAAGAATGAACGGGTCGCCTCCCGTGAGAAGCACATTCGTTATCTCGGGGTGTTTTCTTATGTAATCGATATTGTCAGATATATCGGGGGAAATTGTTTCGAGGTTTTCCTTGAAGAAAAGCCTCTTGCGGAAACAAAATCTGCAAAATGTTCCGCATACATTTACGGCAAGCAGCAGCGCTGTGTCGGGGTATTTGTGCTGAATTCCGCGCATCCTTGTGTATTTTGATTCCTGCGATGCATCTATGCTGCCCCAGTCTTCGAGTTCCTCCGGTGAGGGAATCGCAATCTTCCTGATTGGGTCATTGGGGTCGTCCCAATTGATGAGCGATAAGTAATACTCATTTGTGCGGAATTTGTATTTTTTTTCAACTTCGCTCAACTTCTTGATTTCATCCGCATCAAGTTGACGAACCTGTGATAGACTTGTTAAATATCGAACTGACATCTCAATCACCTCCCTGTATCGAGGTCAACAATGCAGAATACTGAGTTGCTGAAATCGAAAAAAGTTGGATAAAACAAAGAATTTCGCAGCGAGGAAATCCTCTTCTTAATAATAATTTATTGGATTAAATTGTCAAGCAATTTAAAAAAAATTCATCTTTCATAGTTTTTATTTCGTTTACTAAAAAATTTTGTTCATTAAATTTGTTCGATGGTAAACTAACTATGCAAAAGATGTCAATTTTATCGCAAATATCCGATATTTCCCCTGGTTTTCTATTGTGGCTTCGCTGGAACGCTTACAGAAAAGGCATACTGCACAGCGCAAAATTGCCACATCCAGTCATCAGCGTTGGAAGCATTATAATGGGAGGAATTGGCAAAACTCCGTTCACAGAGTTTCTGGCTAAAATGCTCATTTCTGCGGGAAGGAAACCTGGAATCCTATCGAGGGGATATGCTCGTTCTTCAAAGGAACTTCTGGTGGTAAAAAACGGCGATAAAGACTGGTATCTCTGCGGCGATGAACCATTGCTCCTGTCAAAGAGACTTCCCGATGTTCCAATAGCAGTGCATCCCGACAGATATAAGGCAGGTATGCACATAGCAAACGATGTCGACACTTTCATTCTCGACGATGGCTTTCAGCACTTAAAACTGCACAGAAACCTCGATATCGTTATGCTCGAGGGTTCAGAATACAAAATGGGATTGTTTCCATTTGGCTTGCGCAGGGATGGCTTGTGGCGATTGAGAAACCTCGATGACAGAAGCAGAGCCATAGCGATATTTCCAGAAAATAAAGATTTTAAAAATATGATAAATATTCCGCCCAAAAATGTGAAAAAATTTCACCGCCACACCGTTATCGAAGGAATTCATCCCGTTGGAAATTTTAAAAAAATTTTTCCTGCTTCCACTCTCGCGGGGAAGAGAATTTTCGTTGCGTGCGGAATAGCCCGCCCGGAGAGGCTTGTCGACACTGTGAAGTCGCTTGGCGGAAACATTGTCGGGCAACTGTTTTTCCGCGACCACGCATTCTTCAGGATAAATCAGGTGGGCGCAGTGATAAACGAAGCGGAAAACGCAGGCGCAGATGTCATCATAACATCGCAAAAGGATGCCGTGCGCATCAGTGAATTAAATCCGCCGGATATGTTCGCTTTAGCCATAAGAACCGAGATTGCTGAAAAGGAAGATTTTTTTAAGACCTTGCAAGATATTTTGTCCGCATTATAGAAGAACATTATACCTGCCTACATATCTACATCGGCAAGTTGAGATATTTTTGCCAGAAATTCCTTCAATCCCGTTCCTGCAACGGCGCTGATTTTAAAAATTTCCTCGCCGCTGAAAATTTTTTCCCAGTTTCTATTGAGCAATTCCCTGTCGGCGGCGTCGATTTTGTTAAGGGCGACAATTCGGGGACGCCTCAAGAGTTCCTCGCTATACTCCGAAAGTTCCGATAAAAGCGTTCTATATGCCTTTTCGGGCTCGTCCAGTATGTCGAGCAGTATCACGATTACCTTCGTTCGGGAAATGTGCCGCAAAAATTCAAGCCCCATTCCCTTTCCGAGATGAGCGCCTTCGATGATTCCAGGAATATCCGCTATTACCAATCTTCTGTCCATTCCTATTTCCGCTATGCCGAGATGTGGTTCCTTCGTCGTGAACGGATAATCTGCGATTTTAGGATGAGCGTTTGTCAGGCGCGAAATAATCGTCGATTTTCCTGCATTGGGCAGTCCGACGAGTCCGACATCGGCGATGAGACGCAGTTCAAGAATGAGCCACTTTTCCTCTCCTGGTTTTCCTTCTTCGGCATATTTAGGCGCCTGATTTGTCGATGTGGCGAATTGAGCATTTCCACGGCCACCTCTGCCGCCGCGCGCAACGATAAATTCGCCATCCACCAGATCCGCAATCTGCTCGCCGCTTTCAGCATCAAACACCACCGTTCCAGGGGGAACATCTATTATGAGGTCATCGGCTGACTTTCCGTGCCTGTTCTTTCCTTCGCCAGGACGACCATTTTTGGCTTTATACATTCTGCGGTAATAGAAGTCAAGCAGAGTGTGCAATTTTTTATTAACGCGCAAAATCACATCGCCGCCCTTTCCTCCGTCTCCGCCAGCGGGACCTCCGCGAGGACGATATTTCTCCCGCAGAAACGCAACACAGCCGTCTCCACCGTCGCCAGATTTCACATATATTTTAACTCTATCTATGAACATTTTTCCATAAACTAATCAAAATAAAAATAAAATTGACTTCCGAAAGAAAAATGTTGTCGAGTTTTCACAAATATTCAATAGCGTATATGCTCGCCACGGGAATTATCGTATCTGCAGTTTTTCTGATATCGTAGGCTGAGTCTGCAACTAATTTTGTGTAATTGCTAAAACTGGCATTGTTATTAGTTTTCTGGCACTGTTTTTGTTATTGAATGCGCCGAACCAATGCGTTCTTCTTCTGATATG
>JAGHAI010000121.1 GCA_021161555.1 bacterium | reverse complement strand
GGTCATGAGACCTCTCCTACCTGTTCGCATTTGTTGTCCCACGACTGAAGGCGTGGGTTGCATTGCTTCTATCTCCCTGCGGGGAAGCCCCTCATCCGTCTCCGATTGGCATCGGAGTTTTCCGTGCGTTGCTTTTTTCTGAATCCCGACGAAATCGGGAACTTTCGCTTCGCTCAATTCCTTGCAACGCCTTTCTCCTTTCTCCTTGGGGAGAAAGGAGTTAGAGGATAGAGGGGGTTCACTTTTCAACTCGGGCAGCCGCTTTGGAGGGGGACGCTCGGTAATATCAAGCAAGCGGCTGCCTCAACTTAATAAAATTTCGAAGAAGGCTGAGCAGCTCGCAGGAGGGGGATACTCGCTACCCAGCCGACAAAAAAATCACCAAGAATGATATGGTCTATAAAGTTTATAACTACCTGACTCTGATTTTAATTCTCCGTTTGATTCATTCGGTTTTAATTCCCACACAGTTCCGTTCCACTCGAGCACCTGACCGGCGGAAGTGCCATCCGAAAGTTTTGCGGGAGTTATCGCTTCGTTAGGAACTGTGAGTGCCCAGGGAGCAGCTAAAAGTTTTTCCCTCGGCGACAAAGTAGTGTAGCCACTGCCACTATGAGGCTGAACACGAACTTCTATGTAAAGATTTTCGTATTGAGTCAAAACATCGTAAATATTCACGGACTCGTCGTCGTCGGAAAGCGTAAGAGTAAAAAGTCCATTATCGACATAGATACCTGGAGCAGTGTTGAATGTTTTAGTCCAGCGAGCTGTGCCATCTGTCGAAGCATCGAACAGCGTGATTATGAAATCATAATAGCCATCAGCGGGTCCGCCATCATAGAACAATTTTCCCTGATAGTTTATCGCTTTCGGAACATCGGCAGCGAAAAGAATAGATGTTGAAGTTAAGAATACACTTAATAAAATAAATAAAGTAATGCTTCTAATCCATTGTATTACTATAACTTGTGGGGGGGGGGGGGCAGAATTCGTGTGCAAATATAATCCTCTGAAATGTTTACTTTTCTCGTCATACATCCCGGCCTCCTTTTGGTATTTATTTGAAATTATGCGGCCTAAAGCAGGCAATACACGCTAGATTAAACGCGAGACTCAATTGATATGCAGACGCCACCATGTCATTTATTCCCCTCCTGTTGAGAAAATAAAATATGAGAGATTGAATTTTGTCAAGAAAATTTTTAATCGCCTATGTTTTTTTCTTTTCCGTCAGCTTTATTTCGTCTATAATCATAGATTTGTCGGCTGCCTTGCACATATCGTAAATTGTGAGCAGGGCGACGGAAGTTGCGGTCAGCGCTTCCATTTCCACGCCCGTTCTATCGATGCAGACGATTTTGCTCTCGACCAATACCCCGTCATCCACAATTTTTGCGCTGACATCGATTTTGCTCAATTGCAGCGGATGACACAGCGGTATGAGGTGGTGCGTTTGTTTTGCCGCCTGAATGCCTGCGATTTCGGCGACAGTGAGAACATCGCCTTTTTTTATTCTGTTCTCCCTGATGAGTTCTACGGTTTCGGGCTGCAATTTGATGTGTCCCGATGCCCTTGCGATGCGCAGTTGCGGTTCTTTCCCGCTGACATCCACCATACTTGCTTTGCCGCTATCGTCCGTGTGAGATAGTTTCTTCATATCATCCCCCGATGTTGAAAAATGAGCAGTTGAGGCTTTGCGTTCCCCTTTCGGGCTTGTTTTCAATCGCCTTTTTGATGGCATCTCTTATCCCCATCGTCTTTATGCTGAATGCGATGTCGGAAAAGAGGCAGGGTTTTATGAATCCGTCGGCGGTGAGGCGCAGTCTGTTGCATATCGCACAATCTCCGCCAGTTCCTCCTTCGACAATCCAGAATTTCCCGTCGGCGAGGTTCATCATTCTTATGAAGCGCACCTCAAAACCTCTTTTCTTCGCAAATTCGGCGACCATCTGTGCATCATCCTCCGCCGACGACTTTTTCACGACGCAGTTCAGTTTGATTGGCAAAAGCCCCGCTTCTTCCGCTGCGTCGATTCCATCGAGGACATCCTGCAATCTGTCAAATCCCGTTATCTGCGCAAATTTTTTGGGGTCGAGCGTATCGAGACTTATGTTGACCCGTTGAAGTCCTGCATCGGCAAGAGATTGAGCAAAATCTTTCAGAAGCGTCCCGTTGGTGCTGATGGAAAGGTCCTTTATGCCATCGATTTTCGCTATCCTCTCCACTATGTTTAAAATGTCTCTTCTCAAAAGAGGTTCTCCGCCGGTCAGCCTGACCTTATTTATGCCGAATTCCGTTGCTATACGCACCACAGCAATAATTTCATCGCGGGAAAGCAGCGCCTCTTCTGGAAGAAACTGGATTTCGCCGTCTGGCATACAGTAATAGCAACGCAGATTGCACCTATCTATGACGGATATTCGCAGATAATTTATTTCACGACCAAATCGGTCTAACATAGACAGAGGTTCCCTTTTTGACTTTGCTTATGCCCTTTTGCACGCCCAGTATGGCATCCGCATCCGAAAGAGCCGCAATGTGCCCTGAATTGTTGTATCTCACAGGCATTATCGTGCCGTCGGGAAGAAGTTTCACGGGGAACCATTCGTCCCGTTCGCTCTTCTCCCGTGTGATGTCCGCGCCGAGAACCCCACCGAGTTCGACTGGATGATAGTCGTATCCCATCATCTTATACAGAAACGGCTTGACGAAAATTTCAGTCGTGATGAATGTCGATACTGGATTTCCTGGAAGCCCGAAGAAATATTTTTTGCCGAAGGTTCCGAAATACATCGGTTTTCCCGGCTTTATTGCGACTCTGTGAAACATCTTCTTCACTCCGATTTTTTGCGCCGCCTTCGGAACGAAATCGAAATCGCCCATAGATACTCCGCCCGAAACAACGACGACATCGTTTTCCGCAAGCGCCGACGAAATTTTTTCTTCCAGAATTTTCTCATCGTCCGCCACTATGCCATATAATTTCGGCACTGCACCGATTTGTGAAATGTGAGCCGTCAACTGGTAGCCGTTGCTGTTGCGGATTTGAAATTTTTCAGGCGCAGTTTCCGGTTCAACGACTTCGTTTCCCGTGACGATAATTCCCACTTTCGGACGAAGATACACTGAAAATTCAACGCATCCAACGGATGCGAGAATGCCGATGTGCTGCGGAAGAATTTTTGTTCCTCTGCGAACGACGACATCTCCCGCTTTCACATCTTCGCCCTGAAAGTGAATGTAGTCCTCGCTGTCGGGTTTTACCACGCGAATTTTCCCGCCGATTTCTTCGCAGTTTTCCACCATAGCAATGCAGTCCGCTCCATCCGGAACGATTGCGCCGGTCATTATCTTAGCGCATTTTCCACGCTCGATTTTGCGCTGCGGAATGTATCCTGCGGGAATTTCTTCAATAACTTCGAGTTCTTCCGATACATCAGTTCTGCGTAGAGCGTATCCGTCGCGCATCGAACGATTGAACGGCGGCAAATCCCTGTCCGCAGAAATATTTTCCGCAAGAATCCTGCCCAGCGCTTCGGAAATTTTCACCCTTTCGCTTCCCAGAATTTTTGCGGAATTCATAATTATTTTGTATGCTTTTCTTATCGGTATCATTCTCACCTCTTCTGATAATTTTTAAAATTTATTCGTCCCTCGCAAATGGACAGATTCTGTTCAGTCCAAGCAATTGACATACTCCGGCGGAAGTTACGCCGTAAATTATGTATTTTCTGCCATATTTTTCGACGAGTTCCATTATGTAATCGATTGTTCCGTTCACAATCGTCGTTCCCGTGATGAGAACCAGTTCCGAATTTTTGACCAATTTCTCCGTGTCTGTTCGTCCGTCCAGAATCGTTATGCCGAACTTTTTTTTGCCGATGTTTTCCCTGTTCAGGTCAGTGTTGAAAATGTTTTTTGCGCCGAATTTCTCAACGAGGGCTTCTGCAATGGCGGGATTCAGTCCGACAAGACCCACTTTGATTTTTCCATACTTTGAAAAGATGTAGTCAGCGATTTCCGGCGCGCATTTTTCAGGTTCCATATCCTTGCAGTGAACTGTGCCGGATACAAGATTTAGATATCGCAGCACGGCGTTCATCGCCGCCACGAAGATGGCGCGGTTTTTGTTGTCCGTGAGAGGAAGTTCCATCACATCTGCGAGTCTGCCAATAAAATCGCCGGGCGAGTCGGTGAAGGATTGTCCTTTTGCGCCGAGAACCTGTGCCTCTATCATCCGTTCCTTTCCCTCGATTATCGGAAAATCTCTCCTGCCGGGCGTTCCGATTGCCTCTTCTGGCGTGAGAGGTTTTGCGAGAACGGAGATTTCTGCATCCATAAGGTCGTGTTCTTCTATAATCTTTTCAAGTCTTTCTTTTGACTGCAACAGCAATGATTTTCCCGTGTTCATATTTTAACTCCGAAATATGATATTATGAATTTAAGTGATATGTATGTAAAAATAATAGCGAAAATCGCTTTTAGAGTTTTTGACGGGAATTTTTTATTTATCACTGCGCCAAAATTTGCCCCGGCAAATGTCCCTATGCTCAAAGGGATGGCGACATTAAAATTCACAAATCCCTGCGTTATTTTGAAAGAAGAACTAATCAGTGCATTCAGAGCAAAGCAGGCAAGAGAAGAACTCATAGCAATTTTGGCAGGGACATTCATAAGAAAAATCAGTGCGGGAACAATTATGGCACCTGTGCCAATTCCAAGCAAGCCAGGTAGCGCTCCTGCAACGCCGCCGATGGCGATTTTGTATCCAATCCTGCCCATCAGAGCCGAGTTATCGCCTGTTTTCTGGTTCAAAGGCTTCTTAAAAACGACTTCCAGCAGCATTCTTGCAGAGATGATGAAGAATACGAGACCAACCCCGAGGTCAAGATATTTTCCGCTCCCGCGAAGGTTCGGGAAGAAAAGAGAAGAAATAGCAGTCATAACGGCTCCCGCAGCGATAATTGGCAGGATTTTTTTGAAATTTATTCTTTTCATCCTATAATTGCGTATAGTTCCCCCCAGTGCAGTGAAGAATACGGCGGTAATTACGGTTCCTGCGGCAGTTGTCGGTGTCAGCCCAACAAGGAAACGCAGAAATGGCATAAGTATAACTCCGCCGCCTATGCCGAGCATTCCACCAAGAATTCCCGCAAGAAACCCCACTGATATATATGTAATATAATTTACCATTTTACTTCAGTTTCCCATCCAGGTCTGATGTAAACGGTATCTTCAAAAACTCTCATCACTTCTGAATATTTAAAATTTCCTGGCGAAAATTTTCCCGCTGTCCATCTGCCGTCGCCGTTTTCGTCGCAGATTTGCCACAGCATATATTTTCCGCCGGGCACGGTTGCGCTGAATTTGTTCTTCTCTCCGCCGAGACGAATGTTTTTGCCGTTCATTGTGCGGAGAAAGATTAAGGGATTCTGGCACTTCGATATTCCAGAAACCAGTATATCGCCGAATTTCTCCTTCGACTTTGTGAACGAAATCGTGTCCGATGTGCAGTTGCCGAAGTCATCGCACAGCGAATCCAGAATAACTAAGACTTTTTCGCCTGCGGATAAATCCGAAGGGAATAGAATTTCCATCGTGTTTGGAGCGGTTCTATTGGTATCGATTTCTATAATTTTCCCATCTATTTCCGCGAAAATTTTTGAGTGAAAAGGTTCGCTGAAGACCAGTTTGGGCGTTTCAAACGGCAGAATTGTTTCCTTTCTGCGAAAAAGTGGTTCTGGCGGAAGCGTGTCATTCCCTGCATCTTCGGGAACAGTTATCGTTTTTGTCGTGCAGTTGTATGCAAAATCGCATATTTTTATCGTGAAAGATTTTCCCTGCACGATGTCTTTCTGCCGTGCTAATATCGATGTCGAATCCGCCGGGTCGAGCCATATATTTTTACCCAGAGTGGCGCAAACGCTGTCGATAATTGTTCTTTCGCTCAGTTTAATTCTTATGGTAAAACTGTCCGGTGCGCTTGTGGAAATGATTTTCGGCGGAGTGGAATCGTTTGCCGCAAGGACGAGGAATTTTTTTTCTTTCGTCGGCAGGGATATTGCTCCATCCGAAATTGCGATTTTTTCCGCCTGTCTCCAGTTCATTTCGTTTCCTGCGCCAATTCCTGCAAATAGCCAGATTTTTCCGTGGGGCAGATTTCTTATGATGAAAGAGCCGTCTTCTGCGGAAAATGTTATTTTTAGCGGCGGCGATGACATCACCGAATCGCTGTATGCAGCGACCACAACGCCATCAGCGGTGGAAAAAGTTTCGCCATCCAGCACATATCCGCCGACCCGCGAAGTGTCCATTTTGTTGCCTGTGGAAAATGCTATTTCCATTGTCTTTCCAATGCGATTGCCGTGTCTATCCGAAAAAATTGGCGTTAGTATGAGCGAATAAGTTGTGTTTTTTTTCAACGGAGTTCTGTGCTGGAGTTCGAAATAATTTTTTCTAAATCGGACGAACGAATTTTCTATTGGCGGATAAATCATAACTGAATTTTCATTCGATTTAATCGGTTCGTCGAATGATACTTTTATTTTCGTATCGAGCGGGACGAGAGTATCGCCGTCTGTGGGTATGGTAGATAGTATTTGTGGCGGTGATTTATCTTCGGGACCGCCAGGAGGAGCGCCTCTTTTTGCGCATCCAACAAAAATTATCAGCGAAATTGTTGTCAGTGCCAGATATTTTATCACGACGCCTTTCCCGTTGAATATTTAAGACTTTAATATTTGTCGATTTGTTCAAAAGTCAAGTGGGCATTAAATGAAAAATCTATTTTGAAAGAACATTATCAATGAATATTTTTTATTAAAAAATTTTTAAAATATTTATTATTGAGTTGTAAAAATGTCCTTGTAATTTACCATCATTATTAAAAGAGATTAGTTTGTTAGTTAATTTATCACTATAAGATTTTTTTGCAATTTTTGTTATTTCATATAGTTGAAAAAAATCTTGACTTTGATAATATTTAGATATAATATGTGAATATAAATAAAGGGGGCAAAATGAAAAGAGCCTTGTTTGCGGCTTTTATATTGGTATCGCTTTCGGTTTCGGCTGACTTAAAATACCTTGCGACACTCGAATCTTCCATCGAGGGGGACAGACTTGGCGCTTCAATCGTCCCTGCGGGCGATGTCAACGGAGACGGATATATGGATATGCTCGTGTGCGCCGAAGGAAGCTATTCAACCAGCGATTATTCTGGCAGAGTTTATCTTTATCTCGGCGGGAAAAAACTTGTAGCCAAACCTGAATTGGAATTATCGGGAGAGCATCCTGGCGACCACTTTGGCGCTTCGGCGACGGCGCTCGGCGACATCAACCAGGATGGATATGATGATTTCGCAATTTCTGCCGATAGAAATGATGAAGCGGGAACTGACGCTGGAAAGGTCTATATATATTTCGGCGGAAAGACAGTTGACGACACCGCCGATGCCGTTATTCTCGGCGATAGGGCAAATAACTGGTTTGGCAGTTCCATTTCCGGCGGAGGCGATTTGAACGGCGACGGAAAACCCGATTTGTTAATTGGCGCACCTTACGGCGGCAGAAAATACGGCGGCGCAGTATATCTATATCTCGGCGATGGTGAATGGAAAAAGCCTGCACTTGTCCTTGTCGGAGAAAATGCCGGCGATTCCTATGGCTCAAAAGTTGCCATTCTTGGAGATGTGAACGGCGACAAAATATCTGACTTCGCAGTGAGTGCCGTATATGCCGATGTCGAAAATGTGAGCGACGCTGGAATAGTATATATTTATCTCGGCGGAAGCGTTATAAGCCAGAAAGCCGCCGTTATGCTGAAAGGAAATCTTCCTCGCGAGCAGATGGGATACAATGTCTGTTCACCTGGAGATGTGACTGGTGATGGCGTAGCCGATATTCTTGTCGGTGCGCCAGGCGGAGGACCAGGTGGAAGGGGAGCTGCATATCTGTTTTCTGGCGGGCAGGTCGTTCGTCCTGAACCGATGAGAAAATACATCGGACACCATCAAAATGACCTCTTCGGAATCGCAATTTCAGGCGCAGGCGATTTCAACGGAGATGGAATTAGAGATATTATCATCGGCACGCCATATATGGATGCAGGACATTACCACGCTGGAAGAATTGAAATTTATCCTGGTGGAGCGAAGGCATCAACCGAAAAGATATACCACATAAACGGAACAAAAGAAGAAAACCAATGCGGATATACTGTTGCATATATCCCCGATTTTCTCGGAAAGGGTAAGGGAATTTATGCAATTACCTGCGCAGGAAAAGGAAGCGGCAATGTCGGAAAGAGCAGAGTTTTAATCTATAAATAGTTCCGCATACGAATAAATTTTTATGAATACACGGAAGCAGAAGAAAACAACGCTTCCTGAAAAATAACTATATGCTGGATGATGTGTTTATCGGAAATTATACAAGGAGGTAATATTATGAAGGCGGGATTGGTATGGCTGTTGATGTTCGCTACAATACCAGCGCTGTTGTTCGGTCTCTCCTGGCGGGCAGACATCAATTTTCAGGATAGCGACGAAATCCGCACGATTACCTGGGGGCTTGACCCCGAGGGAACAAGCGGTTTTGATGTTGACCTCGATGAAAATTTCCCGCTTATTCCACCCACTGGATTATATGCATACTTTTCACTCGACGACCCCGCATATCCTTTCATTACGATGCTTTCCGAAGATGTTCGTCGGGATGAAGTGGCAACTCACTGCTGGCGCGCTACCTTCGGCGGAACTTACGACCCCGTAAGCGTATATTGGGACCCGATGGAAATCCCGTTTGGAACAGCAAACTGCGGAATTGGAACTGAAACCGATGAACCGACAGAATGGTTCGATATGAGGTCCATACGCTCCCTCGATATAGAAAGCGGGCAGTATTTCTGGATATCCTTCACTCCCGCCACAAGCGGGACGGACAATCCGCCCTACATTGTATCAACAGACCCGACCGATGGCGAAACGAATGTTCTGCCCGATGACGAAGTGGAAATAGTGCTCGCCGACGACGAAACCGGCATCAATTCATATTCTCTGGTTCTCACTGTCAACGGTGAAGATGTCACCGACTACGCGACCGTTTCAGAAGAAGGCGGCACATATACAATCACATATTCCCCCGCAGGCGGTTTCGATGAACACAGCACAGTCGATGTGGAAATATATGCGGAAGATATTTCCACAGACCCTCAATCCGTTGATTACACATTCAGTTTCACAACTGGCGCTGCACCAACTCCAGTTCTGTGGGAAGTCCCGATAGTTGTGAACAACATCGCCACTGGAGGCGACACCACCGATATAACGCTGTATCTGGGCGTTGTGGATGGTGCTTCAGATGGATTTGACCCGGAATACGATGTCCCATATCCAATGCCGCCGTCGGGCGCTTTTTATTCATATTTTCCCCTCAATGACCCCGACTATCCATTTTTCTCTATGCTTTCAAGGGACATCCGCGCCAACGAGGATGAAAATTTGTGGAACATAAGATTTGGCAATCCCGGTGAAACAGTGTGGGCTGACTGGAGCGAAGCCACACTGCCCGAAGATGTTCTCCTTGAAGCAGGCGTGGCAACAGCACCAGATGAACCAACGGAATGGTTCGATATGAGTGAAATCACAAATATTTCCGTTTCTTCTGACCAGTGGCTCTGGGTAAGACAATCGGTTCCACCAGTTCCGGATACATTCCCGCCGTATCTTGTTTCGAGCATTCCCGCAATCGGTCAGACGGGGGTTTCCCTTTCAACTGATATAACAATCGTCATAACCGACGATGCTTCTGATATCGACCTCTCCTCTATTGTTCTGACGGTTGATGGCGTGGATGTGACTTCCGAAGCGTCCATTACTGAAAGCGGCGGCAATGTTTACATATACTACAATCCCCCGACGGACTTCCCTGAACTTTATGTCGTGGGCTGGTCTGTCTATGTGTCCGACCTCGCGCCGACGCCGAATTCCACAACTATCGACGGATATTTCACCACGGGCTATTTCCCGTCGCCGGTCTGGCTCGGGACGATTATCTTTGATGTAACTCCGTCTGTGGGGTCAGCTTATCAGGTCAATCTTGACTTCGGCACAGATGAAGCCGGCACCGATAGATACGACATCGGTCTTGATTACATTTCTCCGCCGCCTATTCCCGGTGCGCCGATGTTCTATTTCTACATCGAAGATACAATCTGGGGACAGCTGCAGCGCGACATCAGAAGTTCCGTTGCCGATTCGATTATGTGGGTGGCATACTGCACCGGCATAAACACAGAATGGGGCAGTTATAGCGTGAGGTGGAACCCCGACTCGCTTCCCACAAACAACCTCAGCTTCTGCTGGACTGATATGAGCACAGAACCCGATGAATGGACATCTATGAGCGATGTCACTTCCTTCGATATTGAAGAAAACGGCAGGCTGTTCATACTATATAAAGTTCCGCCGCCGACATATACTGTTTCTGGTCAAATTGCGCTGGATGGCGTATCCGAAGGGAATTGGGACGAAACAATGGTCATCTTCGGGGACGACACGACATATACAGATTCAATTGGGTATTATTCATTCACAGATGTCCTCGGCGGTGAATATTCATTCCACGCAGAACACACTGATTTCATTCCCTTCGATACGACGCTTTCTGTGGATGACGATGTCGTCTTTGACCTGACTCTTTACCCCGCTGTGGAAACGGGGAATATCGTTGTCTTCGTTGACCTCGAAGATGATGGTTCTCTCGCGGGAACGCAGGTCGTTCTGGTAGAAGAGAACGACACTATGCTCACAAATGCGGATGGATATGTATTCTTCAACGACATAGAATACGGCGATTACACAATTGATGTTTCGAGAACAAATTATGTTCCGCAAGCTCTTGATGTCACGCTGGATTCCCCTGCGGAAACTCTCTTTATTACGCTGAACTTGAAGCGCGGCATCATCGAAGGATTTGCAATGCTTTCCGATAGCCCAACAGACCTGTCGGGAACGGTGGTAACCCTCGACGGAAGTGATGTGGCATACACAGACATTACGGGATATTATTACTTTGAAAATGTCGTTTATGGGGAACATACTCTTCACTTTACTCACGATACATACGAACCCTTTGATACATCGGTTGTTCTTGCGGACCCAGGAACATTGCAGGTTGATGTCACATTGAACAAGATATTCACCCTAAATCCACCCGAAAGTTTGCAGACATTCTCCCGACATCACAACAGGATTTCCCTCAGATGGTATCCTCCAGCACCAGGGGAAGCGCATTTACTTGGCTACGGCATAATTCGTTCGTGGCTCGTGCCGAGCGATGCCGAAACTATCGCCACCGTTCCCAGATTTACGACATCATTCATCGACAGAGATGTCGACACAGGTATGACGGATTATTACTGGTATAAAGTATTTGCCATATATGAAGAAGGGACGAGCGAAGCGATAGGTCCTCGTGTCGCCTGGGCTGGCGACAACGCAAACGACCCCGATGTCCTGATTGTGGACTTCGACAACGGCGCGCTCCTTGCCAATGGTGCGTCTGAAGATGAGGCATCCTTCATAGAGAACACCATTGAAACTGCGGTGATAGACGGCGACAACATCGTTGCGCAGGTTACTGACCAGGACGAGGACCTGGACGATTACGAACTCTCGCTTTATAAAGCGATTTTCATAATTACAGGCATATACGACAGCGATGACACTGAACTCTCGGAGACATCGCTGAGGAAAATTCTGGATTATCTTGGCGCAGGTGGAAGAGTTTACTGGGAGGGCGCTGATGTTGCGTTCACATACGAATTTGCGCTCGACACTATGCTGTTCAAACGCTTTGGCGTCACTCTGGCTGACGATGGAAACCGCAGAGGCATTGGTAATGTGAGCCAGCTGTTCGGCAATACACCATTCTTCTATAACAATCTGTCGCTGCATTACGATTACAGAACCTGGGCAGACCACTGGGTTGACGAACTCGATGCGGTGGGCACCACTGCATTTGATGTGCTGAATTCCCAGAACGACCCGGCACCGAATGTATCCACGATAAGGATGATTGCCAACGATGCACAGGAACCCGATTATTCTTCTCAGTGGAAATCGGTGGTCTCCTCCGTGTATCTCGGCGCAATTCAGGAAACCGACCTGACCAACAATTACTGGGAAGTTCTTCGCGGTATATGGAGTTTCCTCACCGGCGAGGACATTGGAGCGTTCAATGGAATTGAGGAATCGCAGAAGCCTTTCACTCCGTCGTCCATATCGCTTGCTCTGTCGCCGACGCCGTTCAACAGCGCGCTTGAAATTTCCGTAAATATAGAAAATTCCGGCGATGCGGAAATATACATCAGCGATATTTCGGGAAGAAAACTGACTACGATTTCCTGCGGTCATCTCGATGCTGGCGCACATTCATTTGTATGGAACGCGGAGAATATGTCTTCGGGGACATATCTTGTCATCCTGAAGACAGCCGAAAGAACTATAATGCGGAAGGCTGTGCTTATCAGGTAATCATATCCGTATATAAGACACGATGCGATGGGTATTTTCAGCGCCTGAAATACGGCAGTGGAAATGCCCATCGAAGTGTGAATTGTGCAAAAAACGGTAAATTGAGATTAAACGAAAACTCATCGCTAATATAATAAAAGAAGTGGAAGACTCATCGCAAAAATCTGACCCTGACAGTTCTGTTGGAGATTTTATAAGAAAAAATCTCTGGCAGCTTGTTTTTCTGGTCGCAATCGCTCTTATCTTCACAGTTCCTTCGCTCACGAGTTATGCGAAGAAACCTTCAATCCCCAAGGTGGGCGACATTGCGCAGGAAGACATCATCGCTCCTGTTCAATTCAATGTCCTCAAAGACCCCGACAGTCTCAAAGCAGAACGGGAAGCGGTGGCTCGTTCCGTTCCGCTTGTGGTGAAATACGATTCACACATAGAAGATTCCGTTATCAATCATTTCAGCACAATCTGGTCGCAGACTGCAAAAATTGTGAAGTCGCGGAAATTAAATGGTGAACAGAAGGCGGATTCTCTGGAAAAAATCTGGCGCAATATTGACAGGGAAACGCGAAGAAAAATGTCCAGCATAAAAGGAGTGGATGACTTCGGCAGAGTTGTGAAAGCGGGTTTGAAAATTATGTATTCCAGCGGGTTTGTGTCCAGAGATGTAATTGACAAAAACGAATACAAACTTCTCAGCATCAGGCGAAGGGGCAAGGAAAAGATAATGCCCGCCTCATCTGTGATGAACGACAGCATCGCACTTTCAAATCTGGAACAGTATTTTGAAAAACAATTCAGGAAAGCACCTGATAAAATCGAACTTGCTATTTCCATTTCAAAATGGTTCGTCGCGCCAAATCTCATCCCCGATTATGAACTCACCGAAAGGAACAGAAAACGCGCTGTGTCCAGCGTTTCTCCCAGAAAAATGATGGTCAGCAAGGGCGAAAAAATCGTCGGGAAGCACGAAAAAATAGACTACATCACTTATCTAAAGCTGAGGTCGTTATACGAAAAACTGCACGGCAGTTCAAGAATTGCTCATCCACTGCGAAGTATATTCACCATAATGGGCGTTCTGATTTCTGCGCTCATTATTGTATCACTGTTCGGCTTGTTTGTGTTTCACTGGTATCCCGCAGTCTGGCGGGAAATGTCGTCCTTCGGGACGCTTGCTGGGTCGATAATATTTGTCGCCATTGTGGCGCACATACTTCACATAGCCGGATTTACAAACTACGCTGTCCCAATAAATTTCATTGCTGCGTTGAGTGCATTTTTATTCGCCGGGTGGCTATCGTTCGCATCCGTAATCGTATCTATCTCGCTCATCAGCGTGGGATTTTCAGGAAATGTGATATTTTTCATATCGGCGATGCTGTCGGCGGCGATAATTTCATTCGGTATGCAGAAGGTTCACATAAAGAACAGGTTATATCTGCCAATCGTCTATGCTACATTTGTCGGAATGGTGATTATCCTGATATTTAACTACATACTCTACACTCCGTCGCGGGATATATTGAACTATTCTGCGCAGTTTGCCCTATCGTCGCTGTTTTCTCCATTTTTAGCATATCTTGTTCTTCCGCTTGCGGAAAAGATTTCGCACATCGCCTCGGAATTTACCATAGTTGACCTTGCCGACATAAATTCGATACTGCTTCAAAAACTTGCCGTTGAAGCGCCCGGGACATTTCACCACAGCATAATGGTGGGCAATATGGCAGCGGCGGCAGCGGAAAGCATCGGCGCAGATTCCGAACTGGCACGCGTCGGAGGATACTATCACGACATAGGAAAACTTGTTCATCCCGAATATTTCGACGAAAACCAGACCGGTATAAATGTCCACGACAGAATTTCGCCTTTTGAAAGTTTTAAGATAATTTCGGCACATACTAAGGAAGGAGTTGAACTGGCGAAATTACACCATCTTCCGCAACCTGTGATAGACATAATTCGCCAGCATCACGGGACATCGGTGGTTGAATTTTTCTATCGCAAGGCGCACGCACAAAACCCCGACATTTCCCCCGACAGATTTCGATATGACGGACCAAAGCCACAGACGGTTGAGGCGGCAATAGTTATGATATGCGACACAGTTGAAGCGGCAGCGAGAAGCAAGGACACCGATTTCACAAAAATTCCAGACGAAGAACTTCGGCAGTTTATAAGAAAACTTGTCTGGGAGAAACTGGAAGATGGACAGTTCGACCAGGCGAACATATCGATGAAGCAGATTAAAAAGGTTATAGAGAAAATCATTCCGATACTGCGCGGAGCGTATCACAAACGGGTTCCGCTCGATACAAAATCCATCGTTCGCCGCATAAAAGAGTAAATCGAAACGGGACGAGAAAGAACAACAATCAGAATTGTAATAAGCAGAATTAAACAGGAAGGGAGGAATGGAAGAGATAGTTTTGTCATTTGCCGCCACAGTGTTTTTTGCGCTGATGCTCTATCTTGCGTCCGCTCTGGAAGTGGCGGTGTTTTCCCTCGAACTGAGCGAAGATGAAAAAGTTTCGGGTCTCAAGCGATGGCTCGCAGGTGCAATGGAACATTCTGGCGAGTTCGAGACATTTTTCATCACGGCGAAGGGGCTTTCTCTCGCGGCGCTGGCAGTGTCAAACGACATTTACTTCGGATACACGATGATGGATTATTCTGCGCTGCGTTATCTCGTCGAGGGCGCTATTTTCGGGATTATTGCAATATTGGCTATGTATATTTTGCCCGCTTCCGTAGTCGGGTGGAATTCATCGAAAACACTTAAGTTCGCGCCTCTGTTGAAGGTGGCATATATAATTTTATATCCGATAGACAAAGTTGCAAAGGTTGTTCTCGATTTCATCCTTCGCCACTCTGGACTGGAAGGGATAAAAAGTCTTGCGATGCAGAGGAAACTTGCATACATCGCCGACGAGGGAAGATATGATATCGAAAGCGAAGAACGGCAGATGATTAAGCAGATAATAGACTTTGTTGAGACCACCGTGCGCGAAGTTATGGTTCCCCGTGTCGATATGGTTTGTGCGCCCATTGATGCGGAAGTATCGGATGTGATAAAAATCATCGAGGAGCGCGGGCATTCGAGGATTCCGCTCTTTCAGGATAAAATCGACAACATCGTCGGGATATTATATGCAAAGGACCTTCTGATAGCGATGGGGAAGAACGGCAACAGCATAGATTTATCGCGGATTTGCAGAAAGCCGTATTTCATCCCCGAATCGAAACTGATAGACGAACTTCTGGAAGAGTTCAGGCGGGAAAAACTGCACATAGCAATCGTGGTCGATGAATATGGCGGTGTCGCGGGAATGGTCACTATGGAAGATTTGCTCGAAGAAATTGTCGGCGAAATACAGGATGAATATGACGAAGAAGAGATGCCCATTCAAAAACTGGATGACGGTGTATGGCGCGTTATGGGAAAGGTAACGATTGACGATGTTTCAAATCTTCTCGACACAGACCTGCCCAGCGAAGAAGCGGATACCATCGGTGGACTTATATATCAACTCGCCGGCGCCATTCCAAAACCAGGATATTCCGTCGAACTTGAAGATGGCATCCTTCTCATTGTGGAAGAAATTGATGGACAGAGAATCAAATCGATAAAAGTTGTGAAGAAGAGCGAATGACAATTTCGGCATAGAATATGCTTATATATTTGTGGGATATTACATCCGGCATTCACATAATCGAATGAGAAACATTTAATTGCGGAAGAAATTATGAGGATAAAAAATTACATAATCATAATTGTCTGCATAATTTTCGTGCAGTTTTCGATGGGAAAGGTTCAGCCGCCTGAAGAGCGGAGAAAAGCGCTTGAAGCACTTGCAGATGTGGAAATTCCTCTGCCGGAAAACACCGATGCCTTTGGAGTTGGCGAATATCTCGATTTTGGCGTATATGTTGCTCTTCCTGGCGTTGGGCGAGTTCCCGTCAAGGGCGGGCACGGAATACTCGAAATACCGAACATCGTAAAGAGAAATGGGCATATATGCTACTGGCTTCGTTCAAAGGCATATTCTTCGGGTATTGTGGGGCAGATTTATCCCGTGAACGACATCGTTGAAAGTTTTATGGATGTTGACAGTTTCTATTCCGTTCATTTCAGAAAGGATGTTTCGGAAGGCAAGTTCAGGGACAAATATACGATAGACTTCGACCAGAAAAATCATCGTGCAATTCGAAAAAATACTTTCAATGTGGAAACATATCCACGGGTGCAGGATATAATTTCTGCGTTCTATTATGTCCGCACCCTCAATCTTGAAGTTGGCGACACGATTCCCCTGCCCTATCACGACAACGGCGGAAATTATCCGATTTTAGTTATAGTTCACAGAAGGGAACGAGTGAAGGTGAAAGCGGGCGAATTCGACTGTATCGTAGTAGAACCTGTCATTAAAGTGGAAGGGCTTTTCAAGAGAAAGGGCAGAATGTTCATCTGGCTTACCGACGATAGACGAAAGATGCCGGTAAAAATGGAATCGGAAATTCCTGTGGGTTCAGTTCAGGCGGTTCTATTAAAATACCGCGAAGGCGATACCGATTGGCGATGATAAGTGTCATTCAGTATGAAAATTCTCGACAGATACATATCCAGACGCTTTGTGCAGTTTTTTCTGTTTTCGATTGTCGCTTTTGTTGGGGTCTTTCTAATCGTTGACCTTGTGGAAAATCTCGACCATTACATAGACAGAGGCGCAAAAGCCGTATATGTCGTTTTGTATTATGTATATTATCTTCCATACATAATAGTTCTCGTGATGCCGATAGGCACACTTCTCGCCACGGCTTTTCTGGGCGGATATCTCGTCAAAAACCGCGAACTTGTGGCGATGCGTTCCGCGGGAATATCTTCAACCAAAATCGTGATTTTGCTCATAATCTGGGGATTTTTAATAAGCATAGCGGCTTTTCTGGGCGGCGAATTCCTCATACCACATTCAAACAGTCTTCGAGATGAGTTGAAGCGCGTCAAGATAGATAAGAGAAAAGGTTCTCGCGGCAGGTTGAAGAACGACCTTTTTTACATAACGGAGGACGGCACTTTCTTTTACTTTCGCACCCTCGACTCCAAGCGCGGAACTGGACGGGACATTATAATACAAAAATACAGTGATGGCAAACTCGTTCTTCGTATGGACGCAAAGAAGATAAAATGGCTCAAAAATGGCAATTGGCGACTGTTCGATGTTATAGTCAGAAAGTTTGTGGATGAAAAGGTGAATGTCGAAAATTTTCCGCAATACGATTTAAAATTATCGGAAACGCCCGCTGATTTTGCCAGAAAATCGCCCAAACCCGAAGAGATGGGATTTTTTGAACTGAAAAAATTTATCGACAAGGTCGAACGGAGCGGGATTATTCCGAAGCGCGAGAAGACAGACCTGTGGATGAAATTCGCATATCCGCTTGTGAATCTCGTCGTAATTATGCTTGGCATATCGCTTTCTTTCAGAGTGCGGGTGGGCAGTTATCTATATGGTTTTGGACAGAGTTTTTTCGTGGCTTTCATATATCTTGGAGTTCTGCGCGCCGGTCAGGCATTTGGATACAACGGCACATTGCCGCCTGCTCTCGCCGCCTTTTCAGGCGACATTATATTCGTAATTATAGGTATGTTTCTGCTCACCAGAATTGAAAAAGTATGATGTTATGAGAAAAAGTCCTGAAAATCTGCTTCTTTCGGAAATTTCGCTTCTTCCGAGCAGAGGTAAAAAATGGTCTGTTCGAGCTGCTGCGGTCTTTCCGAACAGTTATCCTGTCGGTATGAGCAACATCGGTTTTTTAACGCTTTTTGCCCGAATGCACGATTTTCATCAACTTTATCCGCAGAGGTTTTTTAAAAATTTTGATGTTTCGCTTGAGGAAAGGATGCCTCTTTCTGCATTTCCGATAATTGCCGCCTCGATTGCCTATGAGATGGATTTTTTCAACTTTGTCGATATGCTTCGTCGCGGTGGCGTTTCTGTGGATGCGCGCCAGCGAGAAAATTCGATTGTCATCGTCGGAGGAGCTGCCGTTACGATAAATCCGGTACCGCTTTCCCTCATCGCAGACGCAATTTTCATCGGTCAGGGGAAAAACTCTATCCGCAGGATAATGCAGGTCGTGGCGGAAAATCCGCCGGGCATTTCATCAAAAGTGGAAATTTTAAATATTTTATCAAAATTTGACGGAGTATGGGTTCCCGCCATTGATAAAAATATTCCAGCCCGTGCCATTCCTGATGACGAAACGCCACCTTTCTCTGAAATAGTATCGAGTTTTTCTGCTCTGCCAAATATGATGCTCGTTCAAATTCAGCGCGGCTGCCCATTTCGATGTCCATTCTGCGCAACACCGACTATTTACAATCCTTTTTACAACTTTTCCTTCGACAAAATCGCAGAATCTTTTGAGAGATGGGCTAACAGGATATTCCGCGTGGGACTGGTCGGTTCCGCGATTGCAGACCACCCCGAACTCGGAAATATTATCGATTACCTGAATTCTCGAAAGGTGGAAATCTACACATCGTCCTTGAGGCTCGACCGATTGAAGCCAGAAACAATCTCATCTTTAAGGCTTTCCCGTCAGAAATCGCTCACTTTTGCCCCCGAAACCGCTTCGGAACGGCTGAAAAGCACAATCGGGAAAGATGTATCGCTGGAAAGGCTAATCGAAATTTGCGAAAAACTGTCGCCACGGGAAATAAAGTTATATTATATAATCGGTCTTCCCGAAGAAACCGACGACGATGTCGCCGCAATTGCAAAGGATGTGAAAAAAATTTCCGACGCGCTGACGAAGACGAGAATCGTCGTTTCCGTAAATGCGTTTATTCCGAAGAAAGGGACTAAATGGGGGCATAGAAAAATGGCGCCACACGCGCTATTGCAGAGGCGAGCTGGAATTTTGCGAAGATTGTTAGGGAATGTGAAAAATGTTCGTCTGAATATAAATTATAAGAGAAGAAGTCGTCTTCAATGGGCATTTTCCTGTGGCGAAGATGATGTGGCAAATGCAATGCTCAAATCAAAAGATTTGAATGAACTTGTGAAGAACATAAGAAAGAACAGATGGGACATTTGAATGAAAAAATTTTAGACATTATTTTTAAAATTCCTTGACTTTATATCGGGAATAATTTATTATATTATTTAATTTTAGCATAATTTTCGTTCAATAGTCTTAATCTCTTTAAGGAGGTTAGATATGAGGAAGTTTTCGTTCATTCCGCTATTTCTTCTTGCGGTTTTGGTGTTTGCGCAGGTTCAAGGAAACCCTGGCAAACATATAACCAGCGAACACAAAGCCGCTGTGGAAGAACAGCAGAAAACCGTCGTTTCGAAGGCAAAAATTTCCTTCGAATCTGAAAATTTTGACTTTGGTTTCGCTCCACAGGGCAATGCCTATCTTGTTCACTATTACACAGTTACAAATATTGGCGAGGACACATTACACATAAAGCGAGTCCGTCCTACCTGCGGCTGCACCGCTGCGCCACTTCATAAGAAAAACCTTGCGCCCGGAGAATCCACTAAAATTGGAGCAATTTTCAGATTGAGAGGATATAGGAGGGCAACGAGCAAGGCAATCAAAGTCGAATCGGACGACCCTTCGAGGAAACTGGTTTCGCTTCGTTTCAGCGCCAATATGGACACTTCGCTGTGGTTCGACACATCTAAAGGACCGAGAATATTCCCTGACCCGCTAATTGTTGACCTCGGCAAAGGCGACCTGTTCCAATCCACATCGAAGATAAAAATTAAAAATGCGTCCGACAAAAAACTGACGCTCAAAATTATCGAATATACAGAGGATATCCTCAACCCGCCCAAACTTAAGAAAACCACGCTTAAACCCGGCAAGACCACAGAACTTTCCATCAGCGTAGTTAAGGACTATGATATAAAGAAGATGATAAAGGCTTCAATCACAATAGCAGCTTATGATAAAAGCGGAAGCGAAGTAACCAGAATA
The DNA here is from genome assembly GCA_021161555.1 of bacterium. Classification (GTDB taxonomy): domain Bacteria; phylum UBP14; class UBA6098; order B30-G16; family B30-G16; genus JAGHAI01. The sequence goes on along the minus strand of JAGHAI010000121.1, from coordinate 371 downwards.
ACCATTCCCATCATCGGTGCGGGAAGATAAATCTACAGGCAATATGAAATCACACAGCGGGGACGCAATGTCCCCGCTTTTTTATAAGCTCACACAGCACGAATACCACAATCCCAACAAATAGCACTATATTAGTCCGATATAACCTTGTTAAGGTCTTCCAGTAGAGAATCGAGCAATATCCCTCGACTTTCAGATATAATCCGCAGGGAAACCCACATTTCTGCCGGACACGCTACCCCATAAAAACCGTGCCGCGCCAACACAGGTATCGCTTCGGGATATTTTTCAAAAATTTCTTCTAAAATGGTATCTTTTGTTATCTTCATAAAATCGCCCGCGTAAAATTCTTTCTCTAAATTCCTTATATC
>JAGHAI010000146.1 GCA_021161555.1 bacterium | reverse complement strand
GAATATTGAGTATCTAAAAAAAGTAGTTGAATGGACTCAATCATTATCTTTTCAGGATTTAGTTCGTGCGATATATAAATATTTCCCTGAATATAAGAAAAATAGCATTTTTGGAGGATAGTAATGACTCTTATAGTTGGAATATTATGCACAGACGGAGTGGTGATGGCTGCGGATGGAGCTGCTACATTGGGATATCTTGGAAAATCAACAATTAGGCAAAAACATAAAAAACTAAAAATTATTGGTAATAATGCAGTTCTTGGAGTTTCAGGACCAGTAGGATTGGGACAGCGTTTTTATAGTAGTATTTCACAAAATTGGGGTTCAATAAAATCATTAAAACAACCAGAAAAAGTGATGACGGAGATAAGACTACTCTTATGGAAAGAAATAGAAAGTGAAATACAAATCGCACGATTTATGGTCCAAACTCTTCAACAAGGTGGCCCCTTTTCCTCTGCAATTACAGGTTCAATTTTAGGATGTAGTTTAGCTGGTAAACCTTATATATTCAGTTTTAATGAACAAGGTGCACCGGAAATGCTACCGGAAGATTTAATGTTTGTTTCCATTGGCTCTGGACAGGATATTGCCGATACATTCCTCGCATTTCTGAAAGAATTATTCTGGAAAACATCAAAGCCAAATTTAAACGAAGGCGTTTTTGCAGCACTTTGGACATTGAAACACGCTATTGAAACTAATCCTGGTGGAGTTGATTATCCAATTCAAATTATTACAATAAGTGATAGAAGCGGTGTATGGGAAGCCAGAGAATGGAGAGAAGAAGAATATCAGGAACAAGAGCAGCATATAGATGAAATAAAAAGAATGCTCAGGGAATATCGTAGTAGTTTTATAAACTCAAAGAGTGCATTGAAACCACCCGATGTTCCTACTTAAATTCAATTCAACTATGATAATAGTTTGCTATATAGGAAAATATGATAGTTCGGAGAGTTTTTAGATTGGAAAAATATTCAGTGATTGTATGGATACTTTTATTGAGCAGCAAAAATTCTTCGGCAAATTGACAAAAGTATTCGGTGGTGGCAAAATAACTATCGATGAATGTTAAAAAGATTTCGGCAGGTTGACAATAGTTTTCGATGGTAATATAATATTTTTCGATGAACAACATAAACAATTAAAATCGGGAGTTTATTATGCCTATCAAAACAAGAGACCCGCATAGTCTTGGGGCGTCGGATTATTTGAGTTGGCTCAAGCGTGTTTTGGAATGGCTTGGCGACCATTCAGGCGACCCCGATTTTCCATCGCACCTTACCGGTGGATTTGAAGACAAAATTACTGCCTTCAAGAATGCGCTGACGAATTATAATAAACTCAAAGAACTTTCCGACTGGGGCAAGAGCGACCTTTTCGACAGGGCATTCAAGGTTCTGTTCGAGAAACTTCGCACAATTCAAATTGCGCTTCCGACGGTGGCTCCGAACCCGCCTGTGCTGGCAGAATTTGGGCTCGCCGAACCTATACCAAATGATAAGGACGACATCTACATCGTCGCCCAGAATGCGCTCGCTCACTGGGCGGATGTCTCCGGCGAACCGCAATTCGCACCCCTGACCAGCGATTTCACGGAACTTCAAAACCTGCTCGATGATTATGTGGCGAAACGCGACGAGTATTATGACATATTCAACCAAAAGCAGACCGCTCAAAATGAAATGTTGCAAACACGCGAAGAATGCAACAAACAGGAGCGTTCGATTTTCACATGGTATCGCAGCCGACACAGAATTCCCACCGATGAATGGTGGACAGAAACCCCTTGGGGTGCATCTTCGGGAAAGAAGAAAAAATTACACGCCCCAAAAAACCTGTCCTTCGATGCCAAAAAACAAAAACTTTCCTGGGATGTCGTGCCGACCGCCGATAAATACGAGGCGGAAGTCCTCGACGAGCAGGGCAATATCGTATTTTCGGGCGATACCGATAAAGATAATATCAAAGTCGAAAACATTCAGGAACAGATAGAATATAAGGCGCGGGTGCGCGCAGTCAAACTCGGCAGCCCTGCGGAATATTCGCAATGGAGCGAAGGCATCGCAGTTTTTCTCGGCGTGCCGCTCGTTCCGCAGAACTTGCGGTGGCATCCTGCAGAATATCACGGCGACATTTTCGCACTAATCGAATGGGATGCCGCTGCTGGCGCAGATAGTTATGAACTCGAATTCGACCCCGAAGGCGGAGATGCCGAAATATTCGATGTCGGCGACCGCCTTTATAAGTATGAAGATATTATGCACACGCCGAGGACATATAAATACAGGGTTCGCGGTAAAAACGATTTCGGCGTCGGCGATTGGAGTGCGACGCTGAAGATTGTAATCGAGTGATTTGAAAAATTTTTGTGAGAAAGCTCTTTTATAAAAGAGTTTTTTCTCAACCCTTCTTCCAGAAAATTTTAGACATTTCGGATGTCCTCTTGAGGGCTTCCTAAAAGGTAAAAGTTCTTAGGAAAGGAGTTTGAGGAAAAGCCCTTCTTTTAAGAAGGGTTGTCCTCAAATATTTTTGTTGGATATAATGAAGAAGATATAAAATCATTGAAATAATCAAAATCAGGAGGTTTTCCGATGGCGTTCAAAGAAGCGGACTATATCTGGATGAATGGCGAATTTGTGGCGTGGAAAGATGCGAAAATTCACATCCTTTCGCATGTGGTTCACTACGGCACATCCGTTTTCGAAGGGATACGGGCATACAAAACGCCCAAAGGCACGGCGATTTTCCGTCTCCCCGAGCACACGAGACGACTTTTCAATTCCGCAAAGATTTATCGGATGGAGGTTCCGTTCACACAGGAAGAGATAAACGATGCGATAAAGGAAACTATCAAGAAAAACAATCTGGAATCGTGCTACATTCGTCCGCTGGTGTATCGTGGGTATAACAGCCTTGGGGTGAATCCATTTCCCTGCCCTGTGGAAGTTTCCATCGCTGTGTGGGAATGGGGCAAGTATCTCGGTCCTGAGGCGCTGGAGAAGGGCGTGGATGTAAAGGTTTCCACCTGGAACAGGATGGCGCCGAATACTTTTCCTGCCACTGCGAAGGTTGGCGCAAACTATATGAATTCGCAGCTCATCAAGATGGAGGCAATAGAAGAAGGATACACGGAAGGCATTGCGCTGGACATCAACGGCTGGGTTTCGGAAGGCAGCGGCGAAAATCTATTTCTGGTGATGGACGGCAAAATGTATACTCCGCCTCTCGGTGCGTCCATCCTTGCGGGAATTACTCGAGCAACTGTCATTGAATTGGCGCATAATATAGGCATCGAAGTCATCGAGATGATGATTCCGCGGGAATTTTTGTACACCTGCGACGAACTGTTCTTCACGGGTTCTGCGGCGGAAATCACGCCCATCGCCAGCGTGGACAAAATACCGGTTGGCTCAGGCAGGAGAGGTCCCATCACGGAAAAGTTGCAGAAAAAGTTCTTCGACATAGTGGAGAACGGCAACGACCCTTATGGCTGGCTATATTATGTGTAATTGTTGATTGCTGTTCGGGTGAAATTGGGAATATTTGATGGATGTTGATGTGTTATGTGGGCGAGAAATGGAGGTGTTTTAATGGAAATTGTCTGTCCCAAATGCGGTTCGAAGGATGAAGTTGACCTGTCGGATGTGCCGCCTGGAAAGGTCATTCTGCGATGCGAAAATTGCAGCGCGAATTTTGAATTTATCATCCGTGCCGAGGATATTCCTCGTGCGGAATGCGATGTTGTTGATGCAGGCTTGTCGGTTGTCTGTCCATATTGTAAAAAGCGGTTTCTCGCTGCTCCTGATGTAATTGTGGAATCCGAATTCTGGCGCTGTCCGTCTTGTGAAGCGGTATTTAGAGTGGTTGGCGATGAGGCGCAGAAAATCGAGGCGGAAGCGAAATCTGCTCCTGCTAAATTGATTACCGAGCCACAGATTTCTTCGGAGGAACTTGACGAATTGGAGGCACAGCTGAGTCCGCCGCCTGACGAACCTGAGGTTCTCGTTCCCGAATCTGCTCCTGATGATGTCGAGGTGGAAATGCTTCCGCCGCTTTCAGAAAAGGACAGGTTTACGGCGCAGTTCACAGTTAAAGTGGCGGGTGCAGAACTTGGTCCTGTTTCCTTTAATGTGCTTGAAGACTGGGCTCGCAGCGGTATGATTCCGCCAGATGCACTGGTGGCTAAAACCGACGAGGGCAGATACTTTAGCGCATATTCTATGCCTGAATTGAGAAAATTGTTCGATGGTGAAACGGAGGAAGAACCTGGCAAAGTTATTAGGGAACTTATAGCGGAAGAAAGCGTAGGCACAAAGATTGCTTATGGTGCCGCCGCTGGAATTATCGGTGGAATTATAGTCGGTTTGCTCGCTGCTTTTGTTGTTTTGCTGGGATTGTGGTCTCCTATGTGGGGTTTTCCTCCTGTGATGCAGGCTCTTGTTGTAGCGGGAGCGCTTGCCGTGGTTGGGATTGGAATAGGCGCCATAAATGCCGCGCTCGGTGAATATCTTATAGATTATCCCTGGACTGCACCGGTTCAGGCAATAATAGGTTTGATATTTGCCGTTGGGATGTTTATATCGGCTATTGCGATGTCCAGTTCGCTGAAATCCGCTGCGATGGGAGCCGGTGGCGTGTTCATCCTCGCATTTGGGGCTGGATTTATTGCCTGCCAGTTTCACCACAAACTGTTCGAAAAGGTAAAATGATTCCCGCAGGGCAATATATCGAAAGAAAATCCATCATTCATTCCCTCGACCCGAGAACAAAAATTCTGCTTTTAATTCTGTTTGCTGGGTTGGTATTATTTCGGGCTGATTGGCAGAATCACATAATTGCTCTGATAATTTTGACACTTGCGACAATTCTTTCCCGGGTTGGCATCGGGCGTGCAATTAAAATACTGTGGTTGTTCAGATTTTTTTTGATGATAACATTTCTCATTCATCTTCTGTTTACGCCTGGCGAAGGTGGATATGACTGGAAATTTTTTCATTTGAGTTTTGCCGGAGTGCATAATGGTTTTCTTTATTCCCTTCGCATTGGGCTTTTGATGTGGTCGGCTGCGCTTTTTGGGTGGGTGACATCGCCGATTTCCCTCGCCGATGCGCTCGAAAAAATTTTCTCATTTCTTAAAATTTTTAAGATTCCCCCGCGAGATGTATCGATGGTGGTGCTGCTCGCTATGCGCTTCATTCCGACGATGATGGACGATGCGCAGAAGATAAGATGGGCGCAGTTCGCCCGGGGTGGAATTATCGAAGGAGGAATTTTTAGAAAAACGAGGCAGATAGTTCCGCTTGTGGTGCCGCTTTTTATATCTGCGTTTCGCCGCGCCGACAAACTCGCACTGGCACTGGAACTGCGCGGATATAATCCATATACCCCACGGACGAAAATTAAAGATTTGAATATGCGGGGAATAGATGTTGTTTTCATAATGTTCTTTACATTATTGCTATTTTTTGTTATCAAGTTTACTGGATAGTTTTTCTATTAAAGTGATTTATCGATTGAGGATGAAAAATGATAGCGGAAATTTTTATAAAAAATTTCAGGAATTTGTCCCGCGCGGAACTTTCCTTTTCTTCAGGTCTGAATCTGATTTTTGGGGAAAATGGTTCCGGGAAGACCAGTCTGCTCGAAGCGATATACCTGTGTGGTTTTGGTCGTTCTTTTAAGGGGAACAATCAAATTTTCACGAAAATTGGCGAAGATTTTGCAAAAATTTTCGGCAAAAATGAGGAGAGAAACGAAATTGAAATAATTTTTACGAAGGACGGCGAGAAGAAAATTGTGTTCAACGGGAAGCGGATTGCGAAAATTTCCGGGTTGCTCGGGCAGTTCCCGATGACATACATAGGACCTGGCGAAGTTATGGCGGTTGCGGGTTCGCCGTCAGTCAGGCGCACTCTGATTGATTCTCATATATGCCAGTTTGATTCGGAATTTACATCGACACTTCTCGCATACAAACATTCAGTTCGGCAGAGAAATGCGGCGCTTCGAGGGGTGGCAAATAACGAAATCGCAGGCGGAACTGTGCTGATTGACGCCTGGGATGAAAAGGTGGCAAATCTCGGCGCAAAGGTGATTGAATATCGGATTGATTTTTTGAAAAAATTGTCTCCGCTGGCGTCAAATATTTTTACTGCAATTGCTGGAAACGGCGCCGGTGAACTTCTTTTGAAATATCGATGCAGTGTTGCACAAAATCCGCAGATAGACGACCTCGAGGGGTTATTTTTCGCCCGTCTTCGCGAAATGCGGGATTACCATCTTCAGCATTTTGAAACTACAATCGGACCTCATCGGGATGATGTAGAAATTTTTTTAAAAAATTTTCCCGCGAAGCAATTTGCGTCCTGGGGGCAGGTGAGAATGATTTCGCTGGCGCTTTATCTCGGGGCGGCAAAGATTTTGAGCGAACACACGCAGCCAGTTCCGACGATAATGCTCGACGATGCGCTGGCTGAACTCGACCCAAAACGCGCAAGAGCAGCGCTGGAAATCGTTCCAGAAATTGGACAGACTATTGTGGCAACGCCTCATCCCGAGCAGATAAAAAATTTTGCCGAAGCAAAAGTATTTACTTTTGTGGAACCCGGAAATATAATTGAAAATAATGAGAAATCCTGAAAAAATAGGCGGCATTTTATCGTCCCTTCTGAAGAAGCTTGGTTTATGGGACGATGTTCGCGGCGAGAAGATTTTCATCGATTGGAAGGAAATCGTGGGAGAAGTGGTCGCCCGATATGCAATGCCTGTGCGTTTTGAAGATGGAGAACTATGGTTGAAGGTGATTGACCCAAACTGGAGAACGGAAATTTTCAACATCAAACAGGTGTTGAAGGAAAAAATAAATGGCAGAATTGGCGCAGGAACTGTGAGAAGGATTAGAATATTGTGAAAATGCGGAGGTTTTTAAAATGTCCCGTAGAATAGAAATCATTTTGTTCGTCTTCTGCCTTGTCTCTTTTTCATTTGCCATCGAGGTTGAATTTCATCTTTATTCTGGCTGGAACCTCATATCAATGCCCTGTTCGATGGAGACGGGGTTAATTGGCGATTATTTTCCCGTTGTTCAGCCTTCCTATCGTTTTATTCAGGGAAGGGGTTATATTGAAATAGATAGTTTTCCTCCGCCCAATTCGGGATTCTGGTATTTTTCTCCTGTGGAAACTGTTGTATCTGTAAATTGCGAATGCGCGGATGTGCCACTTATTTGTGACCCATCGCAGCCGGTTGTACTCAGGGGAGATACTGTACCTGAGGAGAGAATAACGAGAAATGAAAATGGATGTGTAATTGGGATTGACCTGAGTGATACGACAATAAGTTATTTTGATGTCGGAGATTACCGATTTACATTAAAAATGCTTGACTTATCTGATAGGGGAATGCTGGCGGTAATTCTATCTCCATTATCGCACTGCATTAAGTTAGAAGTACTTGACATTTCTGATAATTGGTTCTGGCTCTCGGGGACAGTAGATTTATCACCTCTTTCTTCCTGTGTAAATCTAAGAGAACTGAGAATGGAATCGTGCGATATTTCCCATATTGATTTAGAACCATTGTGGGACTTAGATTCTCTGAGACTTATTGATCTTTGGAATAATTTTTTGGATTCTGCTTCCTGTGCGAGTGTTTGTGATTTCATTCGTGAGCACCCGGATTGTGAAGTAATTCATCACTGTGAGTGTGAATAGTAATCTGTCAACATTGTTGTAGCTCATACAACCCACGCAAGGGAGGAGAAAAATGGGGAGAATAATACTATTGTGTTTTGTTTTATATATACTATTGTTCGCTTATCAGGTTGGAGGTATTAGATAAGATGTAATATGGAATTTTTTGAATATGTGATTATGTGTAATTCTGCTTGTATTAGCCTGTGGGGATTTAATAAGAAAAAATTTGTTTGCAGGCGATTGTTCACCAATATCGTGTTGGTTTAAAAATTTTCATCCACATAGGCGCAGATGGTATGTATTGTCAGGATGTGTATTTCCTGGATTCGTGCTGTTGTGTCGTGTGGAACGATTATTGATATATCGCATTGTTCCGCCGCAGGACCTCCGCCCCTGCCAAGAAGTCCGATTGTTCTCATCCCTATTTTCTGCGCGACATCGAGCGCATTTAAAATGTTTTTCGACTTGCCGCTTGTGGTAATTGCAAAGAATACATCATTTTCGCAGCCCAATGCTTTTAACTGATGTGAAAATATTTCGTCGAATGAGTAGTCATTTGCCAGAGCGGTAATTGAAGATGTGTTTGTGGATAGTGCGATTGCAGGCAATCCATCTCTTTCCTTCTGGAATCTTCCCACCAGTTCTGCCACGAAATGCTGTGAATCTGCGGCGCTTCCACCGTTGCCCGCAACAATTATTTTATTCCCATTTTTCAGCGCGTCAACGATAGTTTGCGCTGCAAGTGCGATGCTTTCAATAAAATCCGTATCCTCAACGATTTTTCTATGGAGTTCAAGAGCGTCGAGAAGTATTTCGCTCACAAAATTTTTTGTCATAGCGAATTCCTCCAGATTTTAATGATAAATGGGCACGGGGGGAGTTGAACCCCCACGGGAAATCCCACTGGATCCTAAGTCCAGCGCGTCTGCCAATTCCGCCACATGCCCGATATCAGCATTATCTTATTGATATATGGGATAGTTTGCTGTGCTTTATTTCTGCTAAACTATTTTATGATTTATCTATGTCAAGAAATAACTCTTATTTGATGATGTGTTTGTCCGAACATTTTTGTTTTTTAAAAATCGCACTGGGAAATTTACGGCGTAAATTTGATTTCTTTGGCATATTCAAATTGTCTTCGCCAGGGGATGTTCCTGTGCGCGTTGTCGATTATATCTTCGCCCAGAACTTCGATTGATTTTGCGTCCACTTCGACGGGATGATATCCAGCCACAAATCCGATGTCTTCGGTCACCGCTGGATTTTCACCGGGCAGACAATCGCATTCCTTTGTGATTTTTATGAGTGCATTTATTAAAACCGTCCTTTTTGCGATGATTTTCCACACCGCTGCTGCTGTTTCCACCAGTTTTTCCTGAAATATTTTTTTATCGGTGTTCCATAGGATTTTCAGGGCAACTTGAGGGCATAGCGCGATGCATTCACCGCAGCTTATACATTTTTGCAAATTGAAAACAGGATACCCGTCTTCGTCGAAGGATACTGCACCAGCGGGGCAATGTTGGATGCAGACTCCGCATTTTGTGCATTTATCTCTGTTCAATTGAGGGAAGAGCGAATCGGTGTGCATTCGCTGTTTCTGTGCGCGAGATGCAAACCCCATAGAAATGTTCTTCACAGCACCGCCAAAGCCCGCAACCATATGCCCTTTGAAGTGGGAAAAAATCACAAAACCATCTGTGTTTGAAAAGATATCCGCCACCTGAACGGTTTCGAAGTGTCTGTATCCTGCGGGAATTTCGATTGTGTTGGTGCCGTCGTTCCCGTCTGCGATGACGATTGGACAGCCCAAAAATTCTTTTGAAAATCCGTGCTGCCGCGCCGTGTTGATAGCGTCATCGCCGTTTCGTCTGCCGCCGCGATAAAGAACAGTCGTATCGAAGACAAAAGGTTTTGCACCCATAGATTTCAGCCAGCGCACGATTTCGCGAGTGTATTCAGGCGGAAGAAAACTCACATTGCCGCGTTCCCCCCAGTGTATTTTTATTCCAACTGTGTCGCCGCTCCCGAAAGGGATTTTTTTCATTTTAGTAAAAATTTTTCGCAGCGATGCAAGATTATCTTCCAGATTTTTGCCCGATTTCTCAAATATCGTCATATCTGCCGTTCGAGTGTTTTTAAAAAAACATCGTTATATCTTCAGTTTTCCGCGTTCCATAATGAGTTTTCCATCGAGATACAGCGACGGAGCAAGCATAATTCCGTCGAGGTGGCTTGGTATGTGCACATTTCCGCCCATCGATGCATTATCGCCGAGTGCGATGTGAATTGTCCCGAGAACTTTTTCATCCTCGAGGATGTTTCCGCACAGGCGCGCTGCTGAATTCGTCCCGATGCCAAGTTCGGCGATGTTGCGAGCGTCCTTCGAAAATTGCGAAAGCACACCGACAAGATACGCAGCCGCTCTGCCGCCATCGATTTCTGTGGCGTATCCGTTTTCAACACGAATTTTTATCTTATCGTCAGAAGCGAGAACGCCAGTATCTCCGATTGAACCGTCCACCACGAAGACGCCATTTGCCGTGCCTTCGAGAGGTGCGATGTATGCTTCTCCTGCGGGAAGATTGCCGAAATCCCCGTCGTTGTGATAAATTCCCGTATCAGCGTGTCCGCTTCTTCCTTCAAGGGACATAATGATGTCAGTTCCGCTGTCCGAAACCACGCGAGCCATCTTCGCCGATGAGAGCGTATCGGCAAGTTCTTGCGAAAGTGCCGAAATTTCGGAATAGTCCGTGACCATCGCCCTCAAGAATGTTTCCCGCAAAATTCCAGGCATCGTGGCAATTCTCGTTCCAGATGCGCAGGCGTTTCTCCTTGCTTCAGTATGAGAAATGGAACGAAATGTGGGTGCTATCACCACATCGACTGATTTCATAATGTCAGCAATTGGTTTGGGTGGTTCTTCGCCGTGGTGGTCTCTCGGTATCATTTCGACGATAATGGCCTCCGCGCAGTGTTCCTTTGCTGCTTCAAATATGGCACTGCCGATTTCCCGTTCAGGTTGGTCGGTGACGATGAGAACTGTTTCGTCGGGCTTTATTGCCATACATTGATTTACAACTGTCTGTGCCGCTTTTAAAAATCTGTCGTCCATAGATGTCCTCCTGTGTTTGTATTTGAAAATAAAAATCACTTCGCTTCGTTGACAAATACAAAATTGAAAAATCGGCGAAAAATTCTGACAAAAACTACTTGAAAATTTTTTTATTTTATTTATTTTTAGCGACAAATATAAGACCGATTAGGTATGAT
>JAGHAI010000095.1 GCA_021161555.1 bacterium | reverse complement strand
GTCCTGATATTTGATAGAAATTTGAAAATATACAGTAAAAAAATTTGCACAATATATTTTTTGCAAAATTTTTTGATTTGTTTTAACTAATAAAAAAGATAATTTTATTTCAATGAAAGAACAGATGCAGAAAAAGTTATTGTCATCGGCGGAGATGGCAATGAAAAATTCCTACTCGCCCTATTCTGGTTTTGCAGTTGGCAGTGCGGTTTTGTGCGAAGACGGAAAAGTTTTCTGCGGCACAAATGTCGAAAACGCTTCGTATGGTCTCACTATTTGTGCCGAACGAGTTGCGATATTCAATGCAGTTTCGTCGGGATGCAGGAGAATAGATGCCATTGCTGTTGTTGCGAAAGGTGTGGCTTTCCCGTGCGGCGCGTGTCTTCAGGTTATTGCAGAATTTACCGATGAGAATGCCGATATAATTGTCAAAAATATTTCTTCGGGAAAAATCATCATAAAAAAATTAAAAGAACTTCTTCCAGAGGCATTCAAGTTGAAAGACAAAAATGAAGAATAACAGAATAGCGATAGATGTTCGGATGCTTGGTGCATCTGGCATCGGGACATACATTGAAGCCCTGTTGCGTGAATTTGTGAGACTGAAGCACAATTTTCAATTTGTTTTAATTGGAAATGGCGAGAAAATTGAAAAACTCGTTGGAAAAAGCGGCAGATTCATAGTTCAGCACACGGATGTTCCCGTTTTTTCTATATCCGAACAATTTTACCTGCCGAAGCTCGCTCGGGATGCCGATTTGTTCCACTCGCCGCATCATAATGTTCCTGTGTTCTGGAGGAAAAAACTCATCGTTACCTTTCACGATGCGCTGCACTGGGATTTTCCAGAGCTGTTGCCAGACTGGAAGGCGAAATATTATCTCAAAATGGTCTCGAAGAAAATTAAAGATGCCAGCGCTGTGATTGTTCCATCGAAGTTCACTGCGGACAGGATTTTTAAAAATATAAAAATTGCGAGGGAAAAAATACATATAATTCATCAGGGTGTGGATACACATTTTTTTACTCGAAGAAGTCTGGAAAGCACAAGAGCAATTTTGAAAAAATATGGTCTCGTTCCCGGCGAATTTTTGCTATATGTAGGAAATATGAAGCCGCATAAAAATATAGAGCGGCTCGTTTCTGCCTATTCGCTTGCCCGAAGAAATGGTTTAAAAGTGAAATTGGTTCTCGCTGGCAAAATAAAGGGATTGAAAAAAATTGTGGACATAAAAAAACTGACATCGAACGATGGTGTTATCTACATCGGGGCAATTCCCTTTTCTGAACTTCCGTATTTTTATTCAGGAGCGAGAGCGTTTGTGTTCATCTCGCTGTATGAAGGTTTTGGGCTTCCCCCGCTTGAGGCTATGGCATGTGGCTGTCCCGTTCTCGTCTCAAATGCGGCATCACTTCCCGAAGTCGTTGGGGATGCGGCAATGCTCACAAATCCCGAAGATTATGAAGAAATTGCCGAAAACTTACAAAAAATCTGTGTTGACATAAGAATTAGAAAAAATTTAATTGCAAAAAACAGACAGAGAATTAAATTATTCAGCTGGACAAAAACTGCGGAAATGACCTATAAAATTTACAAGAATGCTCTGGAGGGGAAGTTATGAAAAAGGTTATCCTGTTTCTTATTTCCTTCATTTTCCTTGTTTTTGCTGATAATGAAATAACGGGCACAGTAATAGAAGGCGGTTCGCCGCATTTTGCCGCATTAAGCCCCAAGATGTGTGGCGAAAATCGAAATGATATATGTATGTTTTTCTGTGGTACACCGTGGAGTTTCACGATAACGGCGGATGATGCCTGCCCATTTTCGCCCGATTCCGATTATTATGTTTCTACTTCCGTCCCCACAATTTCTGGTTCTGAAGCATACCAGGCTCCTGGCGACCCGGTGGCACTTGTTGGTCCTTTTCATGTTGATGCTTACGGAAATGCTGACCTGGGTTCATTTCACGAAATAACATCTGGCGGTTTTGAGGGAACTATTTATAATGCCGATGCCAAAATGATTCCCATAGACAGCATAAAAATTCTGATTGAACATCATTATCTTGGGCAAGACATATCATCTGGAGAAGACATCAATTATTATGGTTCTCCCACTGTCGTTTCCCCCCAGCATATTACTTCCATTGGCGGCGGAAATTATACATACGATGTCACCGATTTCCCATCCGGCGGCAAGAGGGTCACTTTTTTCAATGACGCCAATGGCAATGACGCACTTGACGCCGGCGAACTTGCAACGACAATAGATAGAGATGTGGGCATCGTTGGAGAACAATACGATGACTCCATCGATGTGGATTTAGCGACGCTTAAAGTGGCACAAAAGAGCGTTATTCCTATAAATGCAACTATGACAGCCGCGCCAAATCCGTTCAACAGCACGGTTCGTATAAATATATCCAATTTTTCTCCCGATGACCATATTTTGATAAAGGACATCACTGGCAGGACGATAAAAATTCTGCCCGCCGAAAGGGAAATCATCTGGGATGCCACAGACCAGAACGGCAATTATGTGTCCACTGGCATATATTTTGTGTTTCTCGAAAAGGATAGGAGCGTCAGAGTCAGAATATGTCTCGTAAGATAGATACATATATAATTATTTTGCTGCCCGTTTTTATTATCACGGGGGGACTTCTATTATCGGGGTGTGCTGCTGAGCTGTCCAGTGAAAGTCCTTCGGCTGGATTGGTTCGTCAGGGTGAAAAACTAATAGATGATAATGAGTATAAAGAAGCGGTATCAATTTTGCGCAGAGCGGTCGGCATAGACCCGCAGTATGCCCCCGCATATCGTGGGTTGGGAATTGCTTATTATGGCGCTGGCGACCTATACCGTGCAGAAATTTTTATGAGAAAGGCTCTGCAGATGAACGAAAAATTTTCCGAATTGTGGGGCTATCTTGGGGACATATACATTCAAAAGGGAGATGAAAAGAAGGCGATGTCCTTTTTTGAAAGATGTCCGCCCGATGACCCGCATTATGCAGAGCTTCACTTTCGACTGGGAAAGATGCGCTTGAAGTATTCTGATATCGAAGATGCAGATGTGGAATTTACGAAGGCGCTCACCCACGATGACTTCTGGGGAGGATATTGGGGCAAGGGATATCTCGCACAACTTCGTGGCGATTGGGATGAAGCACTGAACTGGTATCGCCAGGCAAATAATCGCGCTAAAAAACCGGAAATAATTCTCGGGCTGGCAAAATCCTATGATATGCTGAAACACTACGAACCCGCATTTTTTTATTATACAATTTATCTCGGGAATGAGATTACATCGGAGGAAAGGGCAAATGTGGAAAAGAGAATTGCGCAGCTTGAAAAAATGATAAATCTTATGCCCGATTCTACAGAGCATACATTGAATTTTTCCCTTAACAAGAATTGCAATGTTAGTGCTGGCGTTTATGAAAGAAGCGGAAAGATGGTGAAAATGCTATTTTCTGGGATACTTTCGAGGGGAAAATATAACTTGACCTGGGATGGCAGCAATCAGGATGGAAAACCCGTGAGCAGTGGCGAATACATAGGTTTTGTTTTAATTGAGGATGAATGTATGCTGCACAAGTTCCTCATCAGATAATCTTCATAGACAGATGCTTTTTCTACGCACATATAAGATGAAATTGTTGGTATTGACAGCGACACTTTTGGTGGTTGTGTTCATTATTATCGGCTGCGGCGCAGAAGACCACTCCCCCACTGTAAGATGTCTTAATTTCGGAGTTGAAAATGTCAGACGAAATCTACACATAATTGCATCTGTGGATGTGGGCAGAAAACCTCTGTATGGTGTCTCATCGGAAACTGTAAAGCTTCTTATTCTGCCGCAGGAAGTTCCCGTCCCTGGCGATGTGTATTACAGCGGAGATAGAATTGCGTTTATTCCATATACGAAGCTGCAGGATTCCACCGAATATCGTTTTGAAATAGACGGCGACATTGAAGATGCGTCGGGGGAAAAAATGCAATCGATGAAACAAACTTTCTGGACAGGAAATGTTTTGCAGGTATATTATGTTGATTTGTTGAGGTCTTATAATTCGACTGATGGCGAAGTCAATTCGATTGGGATATATTTTTCCGAGGGGGTGGATAGCATTTCATTGCCGATGAACATCACGGTTCTCGAGGACGACTGGGCAAACCAATTTTTCGATGTGGTATATTACAGCGAAGTTGCACTTGCGGTGCTTGTATTTTCGTATCCTCTCGAATTGAATAAAAATTACACGCTGTCGATAAGTGCAAATCTTTTGTCTGCAACGGATACTGGTAATCTCGACGGAGATAGAGACGGCGAAGATGTCGATTATGACCCGTTTATTCTCAATTTTCGATATGAAAGCGACCCTGTGGAGGGAATTATCGTCGCCGACAGCTCGACGAATGCAGTGGAATATTATGAACCCACAGAGCGCTGTTTTCTCTATGAATTTGGAATTTAGTTTTTTATATTTGATAGAAATTTTGTTTAAAAAATCTGGAATATAAGAAATGATAGTCGTCATATCCGCCATAATTGTTCTGGGGATAATTGTATTTATCCACGAATTGGGGCATTTCACGGTGGCGAAGATTTTCGGCGTTGGCGTGGAAAAATTTTCAATTGGCTATCCGCCGACGATGGTTTCAAAGAAAATCGGAGAAACGGAATATTGCATAGGATGGATACCTTTTGGAGGTTATGTGAAACTCGTGGGCGAAGAACCAGGAGCAAAAACAACCGACAGTTCAAAAAGTTTTGCCCAGAAGCATCCATTGATAAGAATTGCCGTTCTCGTTGCAGGACCTTTGATGAATATCGTTCTGGGAATTTTTCTTTTGTGGCTGGTCTTTGCCTTTGTCGGCGAAAGTGTTCCGCATTTTGATACACCCCGAATAGGTTCTGTGATTCCTGGAATGCCCGCAGACGAAGCAGGAATATTGCCGCAGGATTTGATTATTTCCATAGACGGGGATTCCGTTGAAGACTGGGATGAGATGGCTGGCTTAATTCACAGGCGCCCCAACCAGCCAGTGATAATTGTCGTTCAGCGAGGCGATTCAATTTTTGAAGTGCGGTGCAGTCCGCAGGCGAGGAACATCGAAACTGAAAATGGAGATACAGTCTGGGGAATGATTGGCATTGTTCCCACGACCGAACAGCATTATATTGGTCCGGTGGCTGCTGTCTGGCGTTCTGTTGGGGCATCAATCGGAATAGTTTCCGCAGTTCTTTCTTTTATATGGAAATTGCTCGTCGGGAGCGCTTCACTTTCGGAAGTTGGCGGTCCTGTGATGATTGCGCAAATGGCCGGCGATTCAGCGAGAATGGGGATATGGCAGTTTCTTATATTCATCGCCGCGCTGTCGATAAACCTTGCTGTTTTGAATCTTTTTCCCATACCCATTCTCGATGGTGGACAGATATTATTCACTGCAATAGAAGGCGTTCGCGGGAGAAAAATTTCAGAAAAAGTTATGGCAGCTATTCAACAGGCGAGCATCGCATTTCTGCTTGCGCTAATGCTGCTTGTGACGATAAAGGATGTTCTGAGACTGCTTTAATTTTACGAACAAAAGGCTAAATTTTGAACAAGATGTTCATTTCTCCCCTATTTGTGTGTAAAATGCAGTCTCAAACTGAAGCATAATTATAAAAATTCAATGCGAATATTTGCGTGGTGATACATTATGGCAGATAAAGGCAAAATGGAAAACATTCCGCCGCAGGCATTGGAAGCGGAGAGGGATGTTCTGGGTGCGATGATTATGTATCCCAATCTCACCGAGCGCGGTCTTGAACTGCTTGAGGCTGAAATGTTCTATTCCCGAGCGAATGCGATAATTTTCAACAGAATTATGGAGCTCGTGAACGAAAATTCGCCTGTGGATGAGATAACTGTGATAAATACTCTTAAAAAATATGGCGAACTCGATAAGATTGGCGGTGCGGACTACATAGCAAATTTGCTTTCATCGGTGATAAATCCTGCTCATTTTGAGGAACATTGTTCTCTCATCGAAGAACAGGCGCTATTGCGGAAAATCATAGACCTATCTGTAAGTGTTATAGAGCGTGCTCATCGTGGTCCTGGCGATGTGAAAATTTTTGTAGATGGCGTTGAAGCGGAGTTTTACAAAATTTCCGAAAAGCGCCTTCGCGGCGATTTCGTTCCCTTTAGAAGCGTCGCTCAGGATGTCCATGAGGATATTTTGAAATTACAGAAGCGAAACAGGTTCATCACAGGCATTTCGACGGGATATAATAAACTGGATAGGCTTCTTACGGGTCTGCATCCATCAGATTACATTGTTCTTGCAGGACGCACTTCCACCGGTAAGACGGCTTTTGCACTTTCTCTTGCGCGAAATATCGCATTAAATCCTGACGAGAACGAGCGAAGTGGCGTTGCTATTTTCAGCCTCGAAATGTCGAAGGAGCAGGTTGCGTTGAGAATTCTTTCGTCAGTTACCGGCGTGAGCGCTCAGCGGATGAGACAGGGTTTTTTGGAAAAAAAGGAGCTAAGCCAGATTGCTTTTAAGCTCGAACAGATTCAAAATGCACCAATTTACATAGATGATACACCTAACTTAACAGTTATGGAAATGCGGGCAAAGGCAAGGAGGCTTCTGCGCCGCGTTCCTGTGGGTGTTATAATCGTGGACTATCTTCAACTTGTGCTTCCATCGAAGAGAACGGACAATCGCCAGGAGGAAGTGGCTTCGATTTCGCGTTCGCTCAAAGCACTTGCGAGAGAACTTGATGTAACTGTCATAGCGCTGGCTCAACTTTCACGAAAGGTAGAAGAAAGCGGGGATAAAAGGCCCCGATTGTCCCATCTCAGAGAATCCGGTGCAATCGAGCAGGATGCAGATGTCGTTCTCTTGCTATATCGTCCCGAAGTGCATAGAATTGATAAGATAAAGATACCAGGAAAAGACGAACCAGTTCCATCCGAAGGGCTGGCAAGCCTTATGATTGCAAAACAGCGCAATGGTCCAACTGGCGAGGTGATATTTTCGTTCAATAAGGAAAGCATATCCTTCGAGGAATATGGTTATGTTGAGGAAGAAAATGTTCCCGTTGCCGCAGATGTGGAAGGAGTTGATGATTATGAAAGTTACGGAGGGGTTTGAATATGAATGAGAAAGATACGAGGGAAGAAATAGAAAGAAGTCTGCGCAGTCAGGTTAAAGGGCTTTTTGGTCGCGGTGCGGCGAGTGAAAAGGACAGGAAACTGATTGAGAAGTGGATAGGAAAATTAGCTCAAATGTGTCAGGAGGATTTTTCCGATGAGAGTGATTGATTACGCCAGAGAACTTTTTAAATATATAGATATGAACTCCCCCCCTGTTCCTCTTGATGAGATTTTAAAAAAATTCAATACAAAAGTCTTCTATGAAGATTTTGAAAAAATCGATGGCATTGCCCTGAAATCCCCTAAATTGAGCGTCATCGTGGTTAATAAAAATTTGCAGCTTGTTCGCCAGCGTTTCACAATTGCTCACGAGTTCGGTCATATTATAATGCCTCACAAAAGCAGGTATTTTATATGTTATTCCGGCAGGAATAGACTTATGGAACGAGCGGCAAACCGCTTCGCCGCCGAACTTCTTATGCCAGAACCAATGCTAAGAAACTTGTGGAAAAAATATTCGACAAACCGCGACTTTCAGGTCGATGCTGTGGCACACATATTACAGGTGTCGAAAACGGCTTTGTATGCGAGGTTGAGGGAAGTCGGCATTTTATACCGTTGATGTTGAGCATTTGCGAATATTTTATTTGTACGAAAAATGGTTCCGATAAAGATAAAATTGGAAAATTTTCGCAGTTTTTCTTCCGCGGTGGAAATTCCTCTCGATTTTTCCCCTTTATTTTGCATCGTCGGAGATAATGGCGCGGGCAAAAGTTCCATCGTTGAGGCTATTTTGTGGGCGCTTTTTGGAATATCCCGAAGCGGTAAAAAATCGAAGGATGTCATAAGAACGGGAAAAAAATATGCCGAAGTCGAATTTGATTTTGAGATGTGGGGCGAAAAATACAGGATAATTCGCAGGCAAAATCGCTCCAGCGGCGGAATCCTAAAAGTTTTAAATCTTGTTAATGACCAATTCATACCGCTTGCGAGTTCCAACAGAAAAAGCGATGCGCAGATGCTAATAGAAAAAATTCTCGGCACGGATTTCACCGGTTTGAGACTGGCGACCGTTTTTGTCCAGAACGAATCGTCGCTTTTCTCGACGATGAAGCCACACGAAAGACGAAAAAATCTTGCGCAAATACTCGGCATAGAAAAATTTCAAAGAATACGCGACGCTGCATCTCGAAAATATAACAGAATATCCACAGAAATCGAAATTCACACCGCCACAAGAGACAATATAGATGAAAAACTTGCAACACTGAAGGACTATTCAGACGAACTCGGAAAAATCAGCGCTGAAATAGAAAAGATGAAAGACGAACTGACCGAAAAATCCAGAAAATTGAGGGATACTGAATTGAAGATGAATGAATTGAAATCTTTAGAGAAACAAAGGGAAAAAATCCTGAAGACATACAGAGATTTGCAGGGTGAAAAGAGTCAACTGGAAAAATCGCTATTGAATAAGAGGCAAAACCTCGCTCAACTTGAGGAAATACTCTCGCATAGAGAGGAAATTCTTGCGCAGAAAGCCGAATACGATGCTCTCACACGACAGGATGAAGAGATGTCTTCGAATTTATCAAAAGTTTTGAATATTCAAAAAGAATTATCTCGTGCGGAAAAAGAATTTTATCAAAAGAAGACATTTCTGGAAAAGCAACGCAGCGAAGTTTCTGCTAAAATTGAAGCCACAGAAAAGCAAGTGGAAAAATACGAAGACGAACTCAAAGATGAAAAAACTGTTTCCGAAAAAGTTGAGCAGTTGAAATCTGCACGGGAAATGCTTGATGACCTTTTGAAATCTCAGAGCAAAATACAGGAACTCGAGCACAAAAGAGAAATTGCACAGATGAGAATTGAGCAGGAGGAAAGAAATCTGCGCGAACAGATTGAACAGCATCGGGCTGAAATCGATGTTCTGCGGGAAAAACTGACCCGACGAACCGAATTGGAAGAAAAAATCACCGCCATAGACGAAAAAATTGCCGAATGCGAAAAAATTGAGAAGGATAAGGTTCATCTGCAGGAGAAACTTTTAGTGGCGGAAAAAAATCTATCTGCAATTGAACAGGAACGGCAGAATTTTTTAAAAATTCTTTCCGAAAGAAAACGACAAATGGATTTTATCAGCGATGGAGAGGTCGCTCGGTGTCCCCGATGTGGAACTGAACTGACGGAGGAACATAGAAAATCACTCCTCGAAAAACTGGCATCTGAAATTGAAGAAATTGAAAAAAGCATTGAAAACACTGATACACGGAGAAATAATCTAAATGAGCAGATTGCAAATTTTAAAAAAAATATTGAAAAATTTGATACCAAAATTTTGGGCTGCAAGAAGTTGCAGAACAGGAGAAATAAGTTATCGGAAGAACTTTCTGCGCTGAGAAAAATTTCAGAGGAAATCGAAAGGCGTTCTGAAAAAATTCGTGAAATAGAGAAAAAAATTTCGGAGAAAAAATTTGCAGGACGGTGGCGCAGTGAAATATCGAAAATAGACCGCCTGATTGAAAAGGAAAACTTTTTGCCCGAAGCACTCGACGAGGCTGAAAAACTGGTCGATGAATTAGCTCCATTTGAAAGGAAATGGCAGATAATACTTGACATAAGAAACAGAAAAAAAGCCGCAGAAAAGGAACTGGAAGTTTTGAGAGCAAAACTACTAAAACTCGAGCAGGATAATTCTCTCGATGAAATTTCGCAGAGAATAGAGAAATTAAATTCACAGTTGAAAGGTATTTCCTATAATTCTGACAGACACAGTGAAATTCGTGCGAGGCTGCAGGAATTGAAAAAAGTCCCCGAGAAAATATTTGCCCTGCAGGATGCGGAGAAAAAATATCCCGAATTGACGAAGAAGATAGAGAACATCATCGACAGGTTGTCGCGGGTCGAAAGGGAAATGGCTGATGCAGTTAAAGAGGAGAAAAACCTTTCCGATGCGTTGACTGAAAGGGATAACCTGCAATCTCAGATGGAAAAACTATCTGCGGAAGTAGAAACCATAAATGCTGAAATCGAAGATAAAAATTCGTTGAAGATAGAGATGGAAGGGACTCAGAAAAGTCGTCTGGAATTACTCAATAGCAAAAAATCTCTTTCCACAAAAATTTCTTTGTTGAAGAAAGAGAGTGCACTGTATAAAAGTGTCGTGGATATATGCGGTCCACTTGGGATTCAGGATTGGCTTATGAGAAATTATTTAGCATCGCTTGAAGAAGATGCAAATGAAATTCTCGAATCGATAACCGACGATGCGCTTTCCGTCAGGCTAATTCCCGAAAAGGACGAGAAACTTACGGTGAGGATATCAGATAGATTGGGCGAGCGGGATTATTCGTCATACAGCGGCGGCGAAGAATTTCGCATAGATTTTGCACTGCGCCTTGCCCTTTCGAGATTGCTGGCAAATCGCTCTGGATTCCCTCTGCGAACGCTCATTATAGATGAAGGTTTCGGTTCGCAGGACGAAAAGGGATTGGAAAAACTGGTCGAGACGATATATGAAGTTCAATCTCAATTCGACAGAATTATCGTCATCACACATCTTGAAGTGCTTCGGGATAAGTTTCCCGCAAAAATTGTCGTGAGAAAAACAGATGCGGGTTCTACCGTGCAAGTTCTTTCATAAAAAAGTTGATTAAAACGAAAAGGAGAACAAACAATGAAAATCATCCACACGACAGATGCCCCTGAAGCAATTGGTCCCTATTCTCAGGGGATTATTGCCGCCAATCTCGTGTTCACCTCAGGACAGATAGCAATTGACCCGTCGACGAACAGGTTTCTCGACGAAGATATTAAAGCGCAGACGGAAAGAGTTTTGAAAAATATTTCGGCTATTCTTGAGTCGGCGGGGACTTCTATGAAAAATGTGGTTTTGTGCAATGTATATCTCAAAAACCTCGACGACTTCGCCGCCTTCAACGATGTTTACGAAAAATTTTTTCCCGAAAATCCACCTGCAAGAGTCACTGTGGAAGTGAAAAATCTCCCAAAAGATGCACTCGTTGAAATCTCAGCAGTTGCGGAAAGGTAATATCTGATGAAGTTAAAAAAATCGCAATTTTAATGATAAAAATTTCTCAAAATTCTTGCCAAAAACAAAAACACAATTTTCTTAATGTGTTATTTATCTTAAAACTTAAATAATTTTGTGTTTCAGGAGGTTTCCGTGATTATTCTAATTTTGAATTCGGGGAGTTCCTCAGTGAAATATCAATTGTGGGACACCGAAAACGGCGGTATGAAGGCAAAAGGGCTTGTTTCTCGCATTGGGATTGATGGACCAATGCTCGAACATTATGTCGGTGGTAAAAAGTATAAGTTCACCCCGAATGAGATAATCGACCACAAGAAAGGCATAGAACTCGCTCTGAATGCCCTTGTCGATTCGGAATATGGTGTCCTTGAAAATATCGACAGCATCGAGGCTGTGGGGCATCGGGTTGTTCACGGCGGCGAAGCTTTTGCAAAATCTGCGCTTATTGACGATGAAGTGATAAAAGCAATAAGGGAGTGTATTCCCCTCGCTCCTCTGCACAATCCCCCCAATCTCATCGGCATTGAAGCGTGCAAGGAAATTTTGAAAAACATTCCGCAGGTTGCTGTATTCGATACCGCTTTCCATCAAACTATGGAACCCTATGCATACATATATGCAATTCCCTATGAGATGTATGAAAAATACAGAATTCGCCGCTATGGATTTCACGGAACAAGTCATTATTATGTCGCAAATCGTGCTGCCGAAATGCTCGGACAACCCATAGAGAAATTGAAGATAATCACCGCTCATCTCGGCAATGGTGCATCGATTGCCGCTGTTGATGGCGGAAAATCTGTGGATACATCGATGGGGTTCACGCCCTTAGAAGGACTTGTTATGGGAACGAGGTGCGGAGATATAGACCCTGCCGTTGTTCTTTTTATAATCAAACAGACGGAACTTTCCCCGCAGGAAACCGACAATCTTTTGAACAAAAAAAGCGGATTGAGAGGAATTTCGGGAGTATCGAGTGATTTCAGAGACATTCTGGAAGCCGCCGCTTCTGGAAATGAGCGGGCTAAACTTGCCCGAGATGTATATGTGTATAGAATAGGAAAATATATCGGCGCCTATATCGCTGCGATGGGCGGCGCAGATGCCGTCGTCTTCACTGCTGGCGCTGGCGAAAATTCTCCAATATTGCGAAAAATGGTGCTTGAAAAACTGAACTTTTTTGGGCTGGAAATAGATGATGAGAAAAACGAAGCTGCGGTTGGCGTTGAAGCTGACATTTCGTCGGAAAGTGCGAAGATAAAAACTCTCGTTATTCCAACCAATGAAGAACTCGTAATAGCGCAGGAAACCGAAAGAATTGTCGGCAAAATCTTATAATATCTATTGCACGGAAAACAATTTTTTACTAAAATTAAAATTAGTTCATTATTATCAGTAAAGTTATTGTGGCACAGATGAAGAAAAAAATGACTGTTCGGGAGCGCCTTCTTGAAGAAAAGCGCAAGCAGGAAGAAGCGGAACGCGGAAAAAAGTTCAGGCAGAACCTCGTTCGGGTGAAAATAATCACTCGCCCATTTACCGTTCTTCACGGAATACCGATATTTTACTGTGGATACTGCGGCAGTCCGATGGCTTTATTTTCTTCCCGACCTGTTCAAATTGGGAAAAAATTGCCGCCGTTGTATTATGCCTGCCGAAAAAGATGTCCGCATTCGGGATTTCATCGCGCTGAATTTATCGATAAAATGCTCCTCCAACTTATTCAAAGAAGAATAACGGAGAATTTCCCGGAGCCCAAGGAACAGGGCGATTATGAGGCGCTTTTGAAAAAATTCAAATTGCTGGATAAACTTCATTCCGAGAGACTTGAACTGCTCAATAAAATGCACTATGCCAGTTATAAAAGGGATGAAATTTTGCGACAACTGAGCGATATGAAAGATGAAATTAACTCCATTCAGGAAGAAATTCATTCTCTTTTTTCGAGTGGTGCTTCGGAAAATCCGCTTATGAATCCCCTTTTCAATACTCCGCCAGAAAATATAAACGAACTCGACCTCGAATATCGGAGGGAACTTGTCAAATTGACCACGCGCAGAATAAGATTTTTCAATGAATTTCTCATCGCCACAATGCTTCCTCTGACAGAAAAAGAAAAGGAAACGATGGGTTCTATGGGAAAGACATACAATATCAATTTGAGAGTCGCAGACCGTGCGGGGCAGGTAGAATTGCCTTCAAAGGATGAAATTGAAAAATCTGAAGTTGCTAAAATAGAGCCTGTCGTTGAAAAAAAGGTGGAAATCCCCGACAAAGTTCCCGAAGATGCAGAAATCGAATTTGAATAATTCGCTTTCATCGACATTATCTTCTTTGTTATGCCACAAAAATTTCTTATATTATATTTGTTTTTGCAGGATAGAGAAAAATGATTTACGAATATCCGTGGATAAGTAAGATACTGGAATCCATTCTTGCGATTCTCGTAATATATTTGCTGGCAATTTTTCTGAGAAGGATTATAAGGAAAACGGTAACCGACCCTGCGGCAAAATATCTTGTAAATAAAAAAATATTTTACATCTCCCTTGTCGTAGTCGTCGTGATAATTGCTATGATATGGGCGGAAAGTCTCGGTTCTCTCACGACTATGATAGGGCTTCTGTCGGCAGGTCTGGCTCTTGCACTGAAAGACCCAATTTCATCGCTCGTCGGATGGTTCTACATATCTGGTTCAAAGATATATCAACTTGGCGACAGAATTGAAATAAATGGAATGAAAGGCGATGTGGTCGATATTTCTATGGCAAATACTACACTCGTCGAAATAGGTAATTGGGTTTATGGTGAACAAAGCACGGGAAGACTTGTAAAGTTCCCGAATTATTGGGTTTTCACGAAGGGCATATATAACTATACCACTGCTTTTCCGTATGTCTGGGCTGAACTTGCGTTTGTCGTTACTTTTGAAAGCGATTGGAAAAAGGCGATGGAAATTCTTCAGGATGTTATGAATGAAGTGATTGGCGATTTACCCGACAGGATGAAATCTTCTCTGGCTCATGCACAGGAAAAGTTGTTAATTCACTATAAAAAATATACACCGATTGTATATCTGCAGTTGGTTGACAGCGGCGTTCGCATCGTCGGAAGGTTCCCTGTGATGGTGCGCAATAGACGGGGAAAGGAATCTGAACTCACCCAGAAAGTTCTCGAAAAATTCGAAGAAGAAAAAAATATTTCGCTGGCATATACGACATACAGAATTGTAAAATAATCTATTATCCGGAGGCTATGATGCGTTATTTTTATTTAGCGGCGGCTGTTTTCGTTTTTATAACTGGTGCGGTTGCATTTCCCTTAAACTTGCAACATTTATCGGATGAGGAAAGGATATCCATTGAGTTTAAATTACTATTTGGTGATGCTGACAGGGAAAATTTATTTCCCTGTGAGGAAAACTTTTTGAAATCAGGGACGCCGCTTTTACTGGACATACTCAAACATAAAGAACTTCTAACTGTGGAGCAAAGAAAAGTTCTGCGGGACAAATTGACCAGACCATCTCTGCCCGATTATTATGATACCCCTGACGGGCATTTTAAAATTCATTACAATGCTTCAATTTCCGATACTCATTATGTGCACCGCTGTGGAGAATTTTTTATGAGAGCCTGGGCTGTGGAAGTTGATTCTTTCGGCTTCAATCCCCCGATAAGTGATGGAACTCTTGGCGGAGATGATAGATTTGATGTGTATATAATGAGTCTCGGGACGGGAGTTTATGGCATCACATATCCCGATGGGAACGAAGGACCAAACCCCTGGCACGATGAATCTGCATTTATAGAAGTAAACACATCATACGAAGGATTTCCGCCAAACGACGACCCCGAAGGTTCTTCCTGGGGAGCGTTTAAGGTCACCTGCGCTCACGAATTCTTTCACGGAATTCAAATGGGATATGACCCGGATGAAGATGTGTGGATGCTCGAAATAGCGTCCGTCTGGATGGAAGATATGGTGTTCAATTATGTAAACGATTATTATAATTATCTTTCGGGATATTCCCAATATCTCTTCGATGCGCCTTATCTTTCCCTTATGGAATATTCTATGCATATGTATAGTTCCTGTGTCTGGTTCAGGTATCTTTCTGAAAACTACGGTGTTGATGTGATAAAAGAAATTTTTGATAATATGATTTATCGGGACGGTATGAATGCGATATCTGCGGCGCTCGATTCGATGGGAAAGGATGTGGGCGATGAATTTTTAAATTTTTCCTGCTGGAATTATTTGACATCTTCGCGGGCGGACGATTACCATTACGAAGAAGCGGAAAATTATCCTGATATAAGTGTTGAAGCATCTGTAAGTTCATATCCCCACACATTTTATCCGGTATCGAGCCACAGGCCACACTCATTTGGCGCAAATTACATAAATCTCACAACCACGCAAGAATATGGAATTTACATAGATATTGACGGCGCATCCGGTGCTGATTGGAAGGTTGCTGTGGTAATACCAGGCGACTCTTCGGAAATCATATATCCCGACGATTTTGGATATGTAAATACGCGAGGTCTCCCTGCCTGTGTTGTGGTTGCGCCGATAGGTTCTTTTGCAAGTTCATCGACGACATACGATTTTTCGCTCACAATACGGGAATGTTCTGATGTCTATGAAGAGCCACAAAAGCCGCACAAAACTTATCTTCTGGCATATCCAAATCCATTTAATCGTGAAGTTGAAATTCTTGGCTCAAAAGATGAAATTTTTGAGATAAGAAACCTTGCAGGCCGAACAGTTTTTAAAAATTCTTTTGACGAGAACGGTAAAATTATATGGCATCCTCAAAATGTTCCCGCGGGGATTTACATTGGAAGGTCTAAAAACAATGCAGAAAGTTTAAAATTGATATATGTTCCCTGAAAAAAAACATTTCAGCAAAATTCAGTTGAAAACGAAATGGTGTCATCTTGACTTTTCCGGCAAAATAATTATATAGATAAAAATTTGTATAAAATCGGATTGACTGTTGAAGTGTAAAAAGATATGAAAGCAAAAAACGAAAAGAGACTTTCTTCTCGATTTGAACTTGTATTACGCGAACTTATAAACGAGCATATTCACACAGGGCAGCCAGTTGGAAGCCGAACTATAAGCAAGCGCCTCGGGAATGCGCTGTCTCCTGCAACGGTAAGAAATGTAATGCAGGACCTTGAGGAAATGGGCTTTGTAAGACAGCCGCATACTTCTGCGGGGCGAGTTCCCACTGCGAATGCACTGCGATATTACATAAAATTTCTGATGAAACCCAAAAGACTTTCCACAAGGGAACGGCAGAAAATTGAAAAAATCTTTCTCGGAGAATTTTCCGATATTCTTCAACTTCTCGAAGGCGTCGGAAAAATTCTCGCATCCATATCGGATGAACTCGGCTTGATTGTATCGCCTTCGGGAGAAGAACTTATACTGCACCGCATCGAACTTATACCAATCACATCCGACAGACTCGTTATGGTTCTGGTGACCAAATCGGGACTTACGCGTTCGCTTATGATGGATATACCGTCTATGCCGAGGAATAAACTCGATATGATTAAAGAAGGCTTAAATCAAAGGCTGTCGGGTTTAAAATTTTCGGAAATCAGAAAGACAATTTCGGAACGGCTTGCAGACCTCGAAGTTCTTTACGGCTCTTTCACGACGAAAATTATTCAATCTGCCGAAGAAATTTTCAAGATGGAAGACGAAATAGCTGCGCTATTTGGCAGGGAAAACATAGTCAACAAACCTGAATTTTCAAACCCCGATGAACTGCAGGAAATACTGGAACTGTTTGAGGAAGACGAACAACTGATAAGATGTCTGCCTCATCCTGTAGATAAAGGCGTTGAAGTATTCATTGGTCCGCCGGCAGCGGAACAACTCGGAATGGTAATAGCAAATTATCCAATTGGTTCAAGCAAGGGGATTCTCGGAGTGGTCGGTCCAATCAGAATGGATTATTCTAAACTGATAGAACTCGTATCGTTCACCGCAAGAAAGATGACAGAACTCTGGAAACCTCAGGAGGAATAATTATGTCAACGACGAAAGAAGGCGAAATCCACACAGAGCAACAGGAAATTCAACAGGAAGAAATCTCAGATGAAGGGGAAAAAGAAATTGAAGATAAAGATAAACAGGATAAAAAATCGCCTGAAGAAATAATAGAAGAGCTCAAACGGGAAAATGAGGAACTTCGGGATAAATATCTCCGCGTAGTTGCTGAATTTGATAATTTCAGGAAGCGTCAGGAAAAAATTTTTGTGGAAATGCTCGAGCAGGAACGCAACAATGTCATCGGTCGGCTTCTCGATATTGCCGATGATGTTTCCCGCGCTGTTTCCGCAGCTGACGATAAAATCGACCCAAAACAATTGTTATCCGGAATAAAATTGATCGAACAGAGAATTTTTGAGTTGCTGAAATTAGAAGGCGTTTCCGCAGAAGACCCCACGGGGAAGACATTCGACCCACTCGAACACGAAGCGGTTGGCGTTATGGAAACTGAAAACGAAGAAGAAGATAATATAGTTATGAAAACTATCAGTCCAACATACAAGCGCGGAAACAGGCTGGTTCGTCCTGCAAAAGTTTTTGTAGGAAAATTTTCGCCAGAAAAGTAATTTTTAAAAGTAGTTTTTTTCAGTTTAAGGCACAATTCCTTAAAATTTCCTGAACTGTGAAGATTTTTTTAAATTTCTTTCCAGCTGATAATTTGCAGTTTATGGGAAATAAATCGATGCCTGGGATTAACCCGTCTGCATTGTAGAAGAATTATTGGTTGCGAGATGGATTTATCTTCGATACTTTTTCTTCAACATCTATGACAACTCTGCGGTTGACACTTCGCCCTTCTGGAGTATTGTCGTCACCGATGAGAACCCTTTCGAACTTTCCATTTCTAAATCGCTCAATTTCATAAGGCTCTTTATCGCGGACACCGCGATATGTGAGCGTGACATTGTTTTCCTTAAGCCATTTGCGAAGTTCTTCCGGTGTGTCGAGCCCAAGTGTGTATTGCAAAATGTTTTGAAAATTCTTCAATTCCTTTTTTGCGCGCTCTTCGGAAAGTTTCTGATTTCGCATCGGAGTTCCTATGACATCGGTATGACCTGTAAGTGTGATTTTTATTTCATTCCCTTTGACCTGTGCTTTTTCTTTGATGCGGTTTGCAAAATCCTCGAGCCGACTTTCAAGATATTTTGACTCGCTTACTGTTTCGTCGAAGGAAAACTGAACCACAATTGACGATTCAAATCTATGCTCCCATTTTTCCACCATCACCCATATAGGTTCAGATTGAATATTGTAAATCTGTCCAAACTGGTCTTCGAGGACAAGAACTATTCGATATTTCCCCCTGGGGTCGATAAGATTTCCATTGTCATCCTTCCAATCCCAAACCACCTGCGAGGGCGGTGGACCATCGCCCATTGCAAATTTTCTGATAGTATCACCATTAACTTCATTTACGACAAATATATTATATCTTCTAATCATCTCAGGATTTGCAGTGGCAATGACGATAAGATTTCTCCCCATATCATCGGGGATTTTAAACTCCTTGGCGGCTTCGGCATTTTCAATGGGTTTGAAAATAATAGCCTCAGCAGAAAGCCAGATTCTCACCTTCGAGCGTTTCCCCTTGCCGGCAATTGCAATAGGAATTCTTTCCAGCGGACAAAATACCTGAAGTCTTGGTAAAAGATATTTTCGGACGATATCAAGAGTTCTGAGATATTCAACGGGGTCCCCTCCCTTAGCAACAATACCCTCAATGAGAATTATCGCACTATGATCTGAACATAGAACTCCTGCAAGTTTATCCGCAACGGTATCGAGAACTGCCCTATCTCTATTGGGAATTTCCTCGGCGGATGGTTCAAGCGGAAATTCATATACGAGATGAGGTATTCCCTCAAACCTCGCAACCATCTCCACGCGGCGGTTCTCTTCCTGAACCATTCTCTTATCTCTGGGAGGAATATTCTTTCTAACAGTAGAAATTCGGGGTTTTTTGTAATCATATTCATCAGGGGAAACAATTATCACAGAAGAAGGCGGTGTCCCAAGTGTAACAAGTCTATCCTTCACCGCTTCTGCCCTTTTTTTTACCAGAGAAATAGAATCTCCATCTGTTTCAACATCCACATAGGCACGCAGTTCGAGAACTACATCGGGGTTGTCAATCATCCGCTGAGCAATGATGGACAATGTCGTATCGTATTTTGGAAGAATTTCGGCGGATTTCTCCTTAAAAAAAACCAGCGGCACTATCGGTTGTTCTTCACGAATAAAAGTTATACTTGGAATTGTAAGGACCTGAATTAGCGGCGATACAGTTGCCTTCATATCGCCGAACACGAGGAATTCGTGAGTATATTGATTGTCCTCTTCGTTTGTTTCAGCCACTCGCCCATTTATACCAGGAAAACGAGTTCCGTCATCATCCACAGTAAATATGAAATTAAAAGTTCCAAGATGAGGTGGAACCCAGACATAACTCGCGAGAAACTCCTCGCCCGATTTCAGCCTTGGAACTTTCACAATACCAACTCTAAGTGTCTCATTTGGGCTCAGTGCAAAGAAAGACACCGTAGTAGAATCGGATTCCACATCCGAACGGTTGATAACTGCAACGCTGAGATGAACTGTGTCCTTGGACCAGATATCGGGCAGTTCCCCTGGTTCAATCACGAAGTTCGGTAATCGTGGCAATTTCCTTATTTTTTCAGGAAGCACCATTTCAACTCCAATTCTATGCGAAGTTATGCCCGCGCGGCTGACTTCCGCAGAAGCAAGATGATATCCCGCATCGTAATTCATCCACATTCTCTGTGGAACTATGGGAACGGAAATATCAGCCCAAATTCCGCTCCTTCGATATCCCGCAGAAAAACGCCAGCCATTATATCTATATCCCACACCAATTGCCGGCAAAATCTTTTGCGAGATGCCATCATATTCCACAGCAATCCAGGGAACAGCGTTGCGATATAATTTTGCTGCAATATATCCTTCGACGGATAACGGTTCTTTGCCATCATCAACTCCGTTGAGGGAAAGATTTGGCTGAAGAATATTTTTCGCCCATACTGACAACATCGCTAAATCACTTTGCGCCACGAATCCTGCGTCTATGAAAGGAGCGAATTTGTTGGTCTTAGATTGGAAAAGCGGGTCTGAATTGTCGAAACGATAAAAATTTTCAGAAGAATATCCACTATGCACAACGCCTGGACCAATCCATCCCGAAAGAGCAATATTTCCTGTGGGGAATTTGGGCGATATATAAAATCCGTTAAAACGCTGAAAATTGCAGTATGAATTTCCAAGATGCACCAGGGATAACCCAAAAGAACCGCAACAAAAAAATTGTGGGGTAAAAAAATCTAAAGAAGCAGAATATAATCTGTCTCCCACGCCGAGCATAGGTTTTGAAAAAAACGCGCTAAAATAGTAGCCACCATCCCAATGGATGACCGGGTCAGTTGGATATGGTTTCCCCGAATAAGGAATTTTTCTGCAAAATGCCACAGATAGCAGGAGAAATAACAATATGTAATGGAATTTCCTCATCAATATCTTTTGATTATGTTGTATTCAAGAGAAACGCGTCTGTTGATGAATCTTCCCTCAGGATATTCATTATCGCCAACGGTGAAGTTTCTGAAGTATCCCCTTTCCCAGACTCGCACTACATAGGGCTTGGAAAATCCAAAGCCTTTAACATCAATGCTGACCTTCTGTTCTGCGAGCCACCTATCCAATTCCTTATTGTCTTTCAGTCTCAGCAGGGACATCAGCATCCTTCTTATGTTTCTGTATTCCCTTCTTGCTCTGTCGAGGCTCAGCCGCTGGTTCACAATAGGACTTCCAATTATATCGGTGTGTCCACCCACGGTTACTTTGAATACCGATTTTCTCTGAACAGCTTTCTCGATGAAATCTGATGCGATGCGTTCCATTCTTCCTTCAAGATAAGGCGACTGCGGGAAGGTTCCGCCGAAGGTAAAGTTTACAATTATGAGTTCCTGACGCTTCTCCGTCTGGGTAACATTGACCCGCACAGGTTCAGAACTTGCCTCAAATGTTTGCCCCACCTTATCTCTTAGATATATATATGCATGATAATTTTTCCCTGGTTCAGGCGGTTCTCCGTCATTTCCAAGCCAATTCCACACAACCGACGACGGCGGCTGACCTCTACCAGCAGATAAAAGCCTGAATTCCATACCTATGTCATCCACAATCGCCACATAATAGGAATCAATTCCCGCATCGGAAAAAATTCCATTCAATTCTATCTCATTCTTTTCCCTTGCCGCTATCTGGAATCCCTGCGCTGCCTTGGTTGAACTTCGAGGACGATAAATAACGGCATCACCTGTCATAATAATGCTGACCATATCAACCGAATCGGGAGCGGAAGCAAATACCATCATCCTCCTTGCAAGTTTTGGAGAAACAAGACTGCCAGCATAATTTCTAACTCTCACAGCGCGGTCGAAAGCACGCTCCCAGCTTGCCCCATCTTCGGGTGAACTCATCCCGTGGAAGAGAATGTTTATATCTTTATTCAGTTCGAGTAAGTCCTTCGTCAATCTCATTGAATTTTCAACTTCCAGCTTGCCTTCTGGTGGAATTTCCACCTCACCGACACGATAATTTACACAGCATACCAAAATGGTATCGGGAAAATCAATTATCTGCGTTTCCATCTCTGCACGACGGTTCTCCTGAGCTATTTTTTCTTCCCAGGCGGAAGTCCGTCTCCTACGCTTCTTTCCCGCACGGGGCTGAGTATAATCATACTCATCGGTGGATACGACCATAACTTGCTCCGCAGAAACACCCTTTGCAATAAGTGCATTCTTCACTGCTTTTGCTCGTGCATAAGCCAGCGTAGCCAGATTCCCAACTTCTCCCCCCTCAGAAGGCTTGTCAACATAACCTTTTATCTTCACAGCCACATTCGGGTTTCGTTTTAATCTCTTCGCTATTTCATTCAACACAACATCAAATCGAACTGGAACATCGGAACTGACATTATCGAAAAATATAAACGGCACCATAGGAACTTCTTCGCGAATATAATTGATTTCGTTCAACTTCAATTCGCTCTTCAACAATTTCGGGTTCTCCGCCATACCAGGCGGATTGAATACAGGAACCTGAATAAATGCTATATTATTAGAACTATTTATCTCAGGAAGTTCACCTGGCTTTCTCTCCGCTTTCTTGGTTTCAAGGTCATTTACGGAAACATATACATTGTAATACCCCTTTTTTGGGGGCGTCCAGTTGAAATCTATATCCATATTTTCATTCGCCGGCAAAATATCAATTTTCTTCGCTTCTATAAGCCCGTAATTGCTATCTTCATCGAAGTAAAACGCCCTTATCCAGAAATTTTTAGCATCATCATCACCGATATTGCCAACAAGCGCGTGAATTGTTCCCAGTGAGTCAGGCCGCAATATACCTGGAACAGGTCTCAAACTGTCTCCATACACGACAAGGTCTATCTTTTTCGGCGGAGGAATTGGCAAGCCATAATATACGCCAAATCTATGATGTGGATGCCCTGAAATATGCGCTGTCGGTATGGCAATTGCGTAATCGAAACCGAAGTTGTGATTTGTCATACTTCTGAAACCCAATCCAAAATTAACCGTTCCTGTTGCACCTTCGCCAATGCCCATATCATATCCACCGCGCAGAAACAACTTGTTTTCAAAAAGCCTTCCTTCCACACCAATGGCAAGTTTTATGGGGTCCTGCATAGTAGCAGAACGAAGTGGCATATCCATATCCACAGCGCCAAGTATTAAATCTCTATATGTATATGCGAACCCGGCGCGCATCCGCCTTGGAAGTTTTCCCGCAGAAGCGCCGCTGAGCGAAATGTTCGGCTCATTCAAATCGCTGACTTTTAAGCCAAATGTAGCCTTATTGTATTTAGCGAAAGCGCTGATGCTCGCACCAAACGCCATCTTGTTCTCTCCATAATTCGCAAAAAGCGGGTCGGAAGGATTATCACCGTGCTCTTCGTCATAAGTGGCATTGTCCAGATTATAACCGACTCTATACAAATCGCCAGAAACAGCAATTGAAAAGAAACCAATATTATTTTTAAAACGAATAAATCTCCTTCCAGCAGATATGCTCAATTTCATCTGCGAAAAGATATCCTGAAAGAGATACGAACCTGCCAGCGAAAATGTATTTTTGCCAAAAGGTCTCGGCGCGATGAAAAAACTCCCTTCGGAGATTGAGCCGACATCGAGCCCTGCGAAGAACTTCGTATATGCCGCTGAAAACTGCGTCCTATTCAACTGTATCAACCCTGCAGGATTTGTGGCAGCACCATACGCATCGTCAGCAACCGCAACAGAAGCACCGCCCATTCCCATACTGCGAATACTCTCCATCTGCATACCACTCTGCGCAAACAACAATGCGAATATTCCCGATATAATAAAGAACAATCTAAACATAAACCACTCTCCTTTATTCGAAAAACTTTTTCATCGCACTAAAATTACCCACACACTACACATAACTCCAGAAAATATCACATAAAAGCCTCAATTCTCAAACCCCTCCAACTGCATTAAAAACTCTCTAATTAGTTAGCGCGCTATAACCACAGTGCCCTTTTTCAAAATCTTTCCGCCGCCCTCAACTATGTAAAGATATGGTCCCGCCGGGGCATTTCTTCCATAATTATCCCGTCCATCCCAGAGAACCACATATTGCCCTTCAAGTTCTCTAACAGCCACTCCATCCATCGTATATATGGATACCTTTATAGTCTCATCCGAATAGACGGCAAATTCGACATTGTCATTTATGCCATCCCCATTGGGAGTAAAGGGCGTCGGACCGACGGAACAACCACTTTTTACAGGGAAAAACCAGAACTCGCAATTTTCCATAACATTTTGAGCCCCATATCCAGTATTGTAATCCACAGCGATAACACCGACATCGATTGTATCAAGTGCGCTCAAATGCACACCAGCGCGGGACAGGTCGAGAATCGCCTTCGTGCCGTCATAAATCAAAGCATAATTGTCAAATTCAATAAATAATTCTCCCACCCTGAATACGATTGATTGCGGGTCAACGCCAACGCCATCATCCGTAATGTCGATAGAAATTTTTTGAGGAACCCCCTGAACGACACCTTCTGGAAAAGGATTTGAACAGGTTGGAGGTGAAAAATCGCACTTAAAATTCCCAAAGATTTCGGTCGAAAGGTCAAGTTCATCGGTGCATCTGATTTTATACTCCACTTCTTCACCATCATTCCATTCCTCAGAAGGGGTAAATTCAAGCGTCCCTGACGAAAATGTCAAAAAACCACTGTGAATATCATAAATAGAACCATTCACAGTCATAGTTATGTCATCGATATTTATTTCATTTTCACCGCATAAACTTGCGACAATTTTCTGGCGCCTATTATGTGAATATGCGCCATTTGTCGGCTCAATAATTGTAATCTGCGGTCCTGCGCCTGGAATTGTGAACTGCCAGCACAATCTCATCTCGTTTGGGTCGCACACTTGCGGCATATCCGCAGCGGTGATGCAAACTTCAACATCGCCAGTTATATCGCGTGGAATGGCAACCACAACTGTATCTCCGCGCCAATTGTCAGAAGAAAGAGAAAGAGCGTTTCCATTTACATCTACCATAACACCTGCCACATCCACACCGGATATGTCATCATATACAACAGCCATCAACTGACTTCCCGCAGGAACGCGGGAACCGGGCACAGGATAAACGGGAACTACCGAAGGCGGCAGCGCATCGTATATAATTGCGGCAAAAATCGTATCATCAACCGGCAAGCCACTTTCAGCATTGGAAAATCCAGTTAAAGACACCGCATTAACTCCGCTTGTGAGCATCGTCCCTGGAATTTCCGCTGTTATCGTATCATTTGAAACATCGTAATTAACAGAATTCTCGGCGACGATACAGTGAACATCGGAGTAATCCACATCGAAATTTGTGTGAACCGCTATTTTCAAATTTACCGTATCACAAGAAACAACGCCCAGAGGCGACAATAATTCCCACCACATATCGGGATGAAAAACTTCATAAGACCATTCCATTTGCGCATCGTTTGGACAACCTGCTGAATTATCCGAACAATGAACTGCAACATCGACGGCATTGCCGAAATCCATATCGGCAACATTGGCATCGAAAATTAAAGTATCCCCCCGCAAATTGACAGCGCCATCCAGCAGAGTGAAAAGGTCGCCATCCACAATTATTGAGATTGCGCCAGGGTCAATGCCAGATTTATTATCATCAAGAAGAATTTTCCACTGTTCATAGGGATATGAAATGCGTGAACCAGGAACAGGCGAAATCACCGAAATTGAAGGCGAAGTCCTGTCGATGCCGAAGACAAATGAAGTATCGGAAGAAAAACCGATTTCATCAACTCCGTGAAGAACAATCGAAACATTGTCCTCAAATTCGGTCAAATCGATGTTAAAAGAAACAGTATCTCCATTCCAGTGAAATCTGGCATCATCTGAAGGAAAAACTTCTCCACCGAAGGATATTGTGGAAGCAGTTCTATCGATGCCATCGGGGTCGAACCAGAGGATTTTTAAATTCTGAGATTCACATCCGAGAAATTTGTTCGGCTGGGGATAAATCATAGTAGCAGCAGGACCTGACTGTTCCACAGGGAAAACGACACAGGAATCCACAAAATTGGGGGCGCATTCCACGACATCGTCAACTATGTGGCAGCAAATAGTAAGACTGTCCCCACCGAGAGCAGAAAGCCAGACCGCAGAAGGAACAGATAATACACCATCCTCAAAAGTGAGTCCTGTTCCCACAGAAATAGTATCGCCATCACATACGATGAAACTTCTTTCAGTTGAAATTCCGCTGACATCATCGTGGCAGACAAAACTAACCGATTCAGAACCATACAGGACACTATCCGGCAGTATATCATCTATTACCGGCGGTTCTCTGTCTATGTAAATGTTTATAGAAGTCCCTTCAACAATTGAATTTCCCCAACTATCAGTAATTCCGCCCACATCTATATTGTGTTCCCCTGCTGAAATCTCTACAACTAAAATAGTGAAAAATAGTGTGTCGCCTGATAGATATAAATACGGACTTCCAATATCATATCTCACTCCGCCAAAAATTACATAAGCAGAATCGGCGACGATGCCCTCATCGTCGATGAGCAAAATCGCAACATTGATGCTATCACAGGAGGTCGCACCCGTTGGACTCAGCAGGTAAATTTCCGGCGGAGTGCAGGGAACTTCCGTTCGCAATGCCACAGTATCGAGAACATTTGGTCCACACTTCCCTGTGCTATCGGGAATGTTGAGCGAGACTGTGATTTCTGCACAACCACCAAAATATAGCCCTGTTTCCGAGAGCAAAATGCCAAGCCTTCCATCGTCCACCGATATTCCAGGAGAAGTAGATGATAACGAAACTGTGTCATCTCCATAACCAATCTGAACTGCGATTTCGGAAAAATCCACACCTGCGCCGTCATCATCAACGGAAAATGAAATCAAATCCGAAGGGGTGCGCAGTTCAAAAATCATCGAAGATAAATTTATGTAAGGTGGAGTTCTATCGATGAAAAAATTCCAGACAGAATCGACGGTTTCTCCCCCACCGCTATATGAAACTTCAATAGTGTGTTCACCATCGGAAAGGGCATCGTAGAATGTCATAAGCGTATCACCCAATCTGCCGAGCGGGAGCAGTGAACCGTCGAGATTGAGCGAGAAGTCGGCGATGTCCCATTCCCCTTCGGAAATGACGAGAATTTTTATCGTGTCATCGGCGCAGGCGGTAAAACTTCCCACTTCTGGCGTTAATACGGAAAATTGCGGCGGAGATGGCGGGTTTACGATAAAGTCCACCACGAAAGGTTCTGCTGTGCATCCGTATATATCTTTGATGCCAGGAATTTCGAGATGATGAGAAGCGGCGGTCAGCCCCGAAAGATGAACTCGCAGCACAGGATAAGACCAATCGAAGGGCAGTGCTTCTCCATCAAGGAGGACAGAAATCGAAGTCGTATCGATGCCGTCCGAATCGGATATATTGAACGAAACAGTGATTGAATCTGTTTCCAGCGAAGGCGGAATTTCTGAAATCAGCGAAATATCAGGCGGAATGCCATTCGACCTGACGATAGAAATTTCTCTCGATACTGCGACGGGAGAATATCCAGCCGCATAGAGTTCGACCATCAAAGAATCAACAGCGCTTGCTGAAGGCAAATTCACAGTCACATTCCACGACGCAGTTCCAATTCCACCAGGCATCAAAACAGCAGGCGAAATAGGTTTTTCTGCATCGTCAAGCAGACGAAGAAATGATGGCAGTTCGATGTTAGCAACTGCTCCGCGCAATGTATCGGTGCAGCCAACGAGCAAATTCACGACGAATGTATCGGGGTAAAAACCAGAACACCCCGATGGCATAATCTGTGCTGGCGCAGTGATGGAAAGGGAAACTTCGCCAAGCGACCTTGCCGTGGAACCTATGCCATAATATGTTATAAAAGTCCTCGATTCGCCAGCGGGAAGAAGATGGGCATTCCATCGCAGAAGAACCGAACTATCGCTGTATATTCCACCTACGAAGGAATAATCCCACCAGGTAGAATGATAATGCCAGAAATCTCCATATAATAAGATGTCGGGCGGCGTTGCAGACCACCCCGAAAGCGTTCCCTGACCGACAAGATAAGTTTCATCCTGAAACGGGCTCTCTTCGAACGCCTGCCAGAAAGAAGGCAGTTCTCCCATAAACTGCTGTTCTGTCGCAAAATAACCAACAGGTGTGGCAATAGGTGCGCAATCGTTCGTGCCTATCATCGTATCGAGGAAAAGCAATAGACCAACAAGATGAGATGTAGCATCTACATTCGTGGCGTTGTATTCTATTCGTATTTGCGCATCTTCGCCTATATAAACGGGAATCAACTTTTGCGAAAATTCTACGCCGTTAAATAGCCATTTACATATAACTGTATCTCCGACGAGATGAGGAAATTCAATGAGTTCAGCCGGCACTGGATGAACATCACTGGAATCGCTGTAGGTTCCTGCAACATCGCCGTCAACATAGAAGTGGCAATGGCTCGTTCTCGCAGAATACGGATAACCATAGAGAAGCGCCTTCCCGGTGCTCGTTCCAATGGAAAACATACCGGTTCCTTCAACAAGAACACCAATATCATCATTTGAAGAAGTAATTTCAATCTTCACTTCATCGGAAGAATTTTTTCCAAACAACCTCGCCTTTCTATCGGATGATGAATCGGCAAAGACAATGCCCAAAAGCAAAATCAGCGAAACAGTTGTTATTCTATATATGATTTTCGCCATATAATCTCCGAACTATTATTGATGTTCCTATTCCATAAGTTATTATAATATTTACTTTAAGTAATAAACAATATTGTATTTCTATTACATTGTGTCTCAATATAATATATTAAATCATCTTGCGAGAACGACCGTTCCCGTGCAGATAACTTCACCATACACTTCGATGACATACAGATAAACTCCAGGTCTGCATTCATTGTTCTGGCTATCCTTTCCATCCCAGGTATATGTATGCTCCGGACCGACTTCTATCTTTCGCAGTTCAACTCCCTGCATATCGTAGATGTAAATTGTCGCATCTTCGAAAAATCGTTTAGGATAATCGAAGAAAGCGACATCGTTGACATTATTTCCATCCGGCGTGAACGGATTTGGATGCGCCCGACATTCAAATTCAGCAGCGATAAATTTTATACATTCGTAAGGTTCGTCAATACAGTTCGGCGCACAGGATTGCGTCCTATCGCAGACATTGTCCACCCTTATCCACACGGAATCTTCGTTGTCAATTTCAAGATTGGGCAGAATTGCCATCGTCAACTTCACCGTTTGAGTTGAATCTATGTATTCCACACCGTTGTCCCCGACTGTGTATGTCCAGCTATATGTGTCACCGTTAAGCCGTTTCCCTTCAATAGTAATTTCAATTGAGGACGAATCCGTCCCCGCAAGAGAGTCAAACATCGAAATTTCAACCTCCGTAAGTTCTTCGAGATACAATGTCGTATCATAGCATTCGGGATATTCCACTATCGGTGGTTCCCAATCAACTATGAAACTATATGAAAATGTATCGGTCATAACATTCATATAGACATCCGTTATTCCATATACCTTTACGAAAACAGTTTCTCCATTTTCCCAGCATACGCCAGAATCTGGTGTAAACACAACAAAAGTAGTTCCAGGGGAAGCAAGCGCACCCGTATCGATTATTTCGGGCGATGTCCCGATAGGGTATTGCGCGCCATTCACTTCCAGAGTGCCTTCCGAAACCCACACGCCATTCTCATCATACAGACCAACGATTATTTTCTGACTATCGCACGGACACGAAACATACCAGCCATCCTGCGGGTCAATTGCCCAGACTTCAGGCGGGTCAGTCTCGTGGAAATAGCAACTCCCACATTCCGAAATCGTCAGAGCCCTATCGAAGGTGGTATCGAAATCGAAGTCATTATCGTAGGCGTAAATCACAAAGTAAAGCCAGGTTCCAGGCGGATATAAATCAAATGCGCCAGGAATCGTTGAGGCAAAACCAGTGGAAGGGTCATATACCATCTGTTCCAATTCGAGATAGCCGCCATCTGTGAGCGTTGGGCAATCCGAAGTATCGACTATCACGAAAATTCCCTGCCCGGATGTATCGGTATTGTCATCGTATATCCCGGATGTATCCCACAAACTGCACTGTATGACAAAACTCGGGTTCATCGCATCCCACAGACAGGTATCGCCGAGCATTTCGTAGAAAAACACATCGGGACCTGTCGTATCGTCGTCGCCAACGGTGAAACACCATTCAATCGTATCGCTGTTGGGCGGGCAATACATTTCCCAATCGGTCGTATCCTGAACAAATACCCTTATGCAATACTGGTGAAATTCGTGCCACAGAGAACCAACATCGGCGATGGAAAATGCAAATGTGGAATCGCTGGAATTATACGAGACCGGTGCATCCCCATAATCATATGTAAGCCAGGGAACTCCATTATCAAGGATGACAACGGATAGAGAATTATAATCGAGATAACTGATTTCATCGTAAATTGTTGCCGACACACCGCTGCTCCAGTCGTATATGGTTTCCCCATCAGCGGGGACAAAGTTATCGCCCACCGGCGCCGAAAGGTCGATGTAAAATTGCCAGTTATAATCAAAGGATGGATTGAACAAAGTGTCCATAGTGCGAAGGGAAACGCTGACAGTCTCGCCATCGTGGAAGTTGTGTATGGGAACAGGGTGAACAATAATCGTATCACATATATCTTCTTCTGTGGGTGGGGCGATAATAGTATCAATCAGCGTGCCGATGTCGGAAAAGTCGTATGTATCGACATAAGCTGCGTGCTGAACAATAATCAGCAAACTGTCATACAAAATTCCCTGACTGTCGCACATAGCAATCCGCATATCTATCTCATCACAGGTTATAGTAGCCCCATCCAGAGGAACGAGAAGTTCGGCAGTTGGTCCACCCTGCGAAAGCCAGAAGGTGAAACAACTATCCGTAGTCCAATTCGGTCCACAATAATCTGGAGAATCTGCAATTGAATCCAGACACACGCGGACGCTGTCGCCCCCAAGGAAACGAATTCCAGACACAACCAGAGTATCGGGACTGCGCCAGCTCATTGAATCGCTACCCCAATGGAGAGTGGTCAATAGAACCCCATTCACCCATACTGAAACCACAGCCGTCGTCGTATCAATTCCATCGATGTCGTGCAGATTAAACCACATATCAGGTGCAGTAACCACGACATCTCCAACAGGACCATCGGCGAGAACTTCCGGTCCAGACCAGTCTATGTAAAAGACATATTCCACTGGGTCAGATGTAACATTTCCAAGAGCATCTTCCACTCTGACAATGCGAACGAAGAAAGAATCTCCATCGGAAAATCCGCCACCAGGGAAATACAATGTATCAGGTGGAATGAAGAATAGCGTATCCCCACGATAGAAAATATGCCCTGACAAATCATCATATATCACAGTTGTCCCGTCGTTTACCCGCATAGAGATTTGTGCACCTGCGGTTCTCAGTCCTTCGGGGTCGTCGCAATACCAGGCAATTACGAAGGAATCACGACAGGCGATATACGCGCTGTCAACAGATGGAATTATGAGCGATGGCTCCGGTCCCGCACCAGCAGAAACAGCAACAGTCCAGCAGGTATCGAGAATATTCGAGTATCCGCAGCCCGTGCTATCTCCCGCGGTGAGACAGATGTCAAATGTATCATTGGCGAAAAATGTGTCGAAAGCTGCAGAACTGTGATAGACAAGGCTATCACCACTTCTAAACCACTCAAGAATTTCATCGGAGACATAATGAGTATCTCCATCAATAACAAATATAATCGTCAAACTATCGATGGAATGCAGAGAATCTTCGATTTGTAGAATTACATCTGGTGTTCCAGCGGGAACAGTGCCAGGTATAGGTGAACCGGGCGAAAGCCAGGTCGAAATCGGCGCAATGTCATCAAAATAAATGAAAAGTGTCTCAGATTCACTCGAATAGCCGAGCATATCCGCCTGACCATACACCACAATAGTCTCCGGCGACGAGGTAAACGAAGGCAGATAGACAATTGTGGTATCATTTATCCAATATGGATTTGTGGCAATCGGCAAAACCGTCCCATTCACTTCAAAATTAACGGTAGAGGTATCCAATCCATCGGGGTCATAGAACGAAACGACAATCGAATCGGACGGACACACAAGCCCGATAGAATCGGGCAGGGGTTCGACAAAAGTCACAACAGGACCGAACTGGGCAATATAAATCCAATAACAGGTATCGAGCACAGCAGTATTCACGCAGGTATCTACATTGTCAGAAACCTGGTCAAAGCAGATGAACAGAGTATCCTGTGGTTGCACATCAAAGTCATCTGTGAATATCAGCATCGTATCGCCGCTCCACCTTATAGTATCATTCGTATTGCAGAACGACGCAGACCATCCGCCCAGAGCAGAATAAAGCGAACAGCACACCGACATAGAATCCGCACCAGAACAGTTATCGGGGAAATAAAGGGAACAGGTCGGCGAGAGCGAAAATGCACTGTCAAAAGCAGACGCATTCAATATCACAATATCAGGCGGG
This sequence comes from bacterium, assembly GCA_021161555.1. Lineage (GTDB taxonomy): Bacteria > UBP14 > UBA6098 > B30-G16 > B30-G16 > JAGHAI01. Next base: position 5,058 of record JAGHAI010000095.1, on the reverse strand, counting down.
GTTCGGTCGATTGCCATAGGAAAACTATTTGGTCTCTGCGGGTTGGAAAGATTATCCATCACTTCCACAGAGACGATGAAAGTATCACATTCCGAACAGGGGTCGCTCGCCGGCGACCAGATGAGAGTATCCCCAAGAAGTATAAGATTTGGACCGAGCGTAACCACAGCAGTATCCGTTCCACAGATGGATATGAGCCTGATACTGCCTTCCTCAAAACCATCGCTGTCGGTAATTAAAAATCTGATGTCCGTTCCAGGGAAGAGACAACCAATGAACAGCACTCCATCATCCCCCGCATCAGGACTTATCAATTCTACCAGAGGACCTTGAGAGGAAATCTCAAAACAACAGGTATCGCCAACACCAGTGGAAGTATAGTTGGGGTCGCACAAATCGGAATAGTCAGAAAGCTGACTTATCCACCAGCAGACCTCATCACCGCCTCTATAACCGATGCCCAGAGCATCAAGCGAAATAATTATCGTATCGCCCACATTCGTTATCGCAGAAGATGTATCTCCGCAAACTTCAATTGCCGCGCCTGTTGTATCAATTATACCAACACAACAACGCGCAGGGTCAGGATAACTCAAAGAATCATAGGCATAAATTCTCAACTCCGTCGGTATATCCAGGAACAAACTATCACACATCGGATAGAGAGATATTATCTCTGGCGCTGTATGGTCGATGACAAACGAATAATCGATGGAAGTCATATTGCACAAAATATCCTCAACCTGCACGGAAACAGAAACCGTTCCTTCACAGCTGATGGCGGGAGAAGGAGTAACTGTGGCATTATCTCCGGAAACCGAAATGTGAAGCGGATATGTATAATCAAAAGTATCTCCGCAAGCATCCGCAATCAAAATGTGGAATGTGCTCCAGTCAATTCCCTGGCTGTCAACAGCAGAGACGACGATTTCATCCAGTGGTGAACAGGTAACAATCCATTCATCGCCGGGACTGACAGGAACCAGAACAGGAGCGCCAGTATCGAATGTGACATCCCAGCAGCTTTCGAGCAGGTTCGGTGGGCAAAGCGAAGTGTCATCCACAGCAATAGGCATCGTCTCATCAGCAACAATCACGCAGATATTTACCGTATCACCGCCGCAGAAATGCAGTCCCAATCCTTCCGTGTGGAAATATGCAGTATCTCCAGCGCCCCACAGAACATTCGTTCCATCGACACAGTATGTATCGGTGCCATCCACTATAAAGCATAGAGATTCATAATCCAATCCGGCTCCAAAATCTCCCAGAGCCGCCCAGAAATCAGGTGTAGGGTCTGTGAGAACCGAACCACTCGCAGGACCAAATCCAGATATGTAGGGTGTCGTCTGGTCGATATGATACCATCCACCACGACTAGCTTCAGAAGGAATATCAAGCATATCGTGAGCATATTTAAATTCGACATAAACACTTTCGCCATCGGCAAGAATAACCGGTGGAGAAAAATACACAGTATCCGCATCGCTGCTATCTGCTCCACCGACAAACAATATCGAAGGGTCAGGATAAGTAACCGTGGTAGGAAGCCCATCGTTTATACGATAGACCATCTCAATTGAAGACGAATCAACTCCCTGCTCATCCCGACAGGTAAATACAACGAGAAATGTATCAGTGCAGGATATGTATGAACCACTGGGAGGTCTCACAAGTGAGAATGTTGGACCACCGGAACTCAAATATATGGCACAGCAACTATCAGGAGCAGATAGTGTGTTGAATCCGCAGTCATCGACATCGAGGCTATCGGATAGATTTTCAACGCATATTCGAACACTGTCTCCGCTTTCCCAGGAATTTTCCATAATATTGTTCATAAAGAAAATCACCGTATAAATGCCCGTAGCGGAGTCATACGCCCAGGTGAGATTAGGGTTATCACCCCAGGCAGTATCCACCTGCCAGCTTGTTGAATCCCGCATACGATGATATAAAACTATACAGGTAGAATCCTCAATAAACCAGGAGCAGTCATCCTTAAAGGAAATAGACACGGAATCATAGGCGACACTTGGAGTATCACACGGAGGATATATGGAAACGACATAGGGCGGTTCCCTATCCACAATATAGAAAAATGTATCAGCATAGAGAGAAGCATTTCCAATTGAGTCGGCAACAGTTGCGATAATTATATTCATTCTTCCACAGGCACTATCACACAGCGCTGTTGCCGGCACTATTCCGCACAGCATACTGTCATCGGGGAACCAGGTCCACACCGCTCCCGACACACTTGCACCACCAATTTCCAATAATGTGGCATCGGGGTTCACGCCACTTATATCAGTTATCCTGATACAAATAGGACCTCCAGCACAACACGAAGAATGCGCACTATCAGGAGGATGTATTAAATCAACTTCCGGCGGCATATTGTCGACAATGTATTCTACACAATATGAGGAATCAACATTATTAGGACCGCATAGTAGCGCATTGTCGAATAGAGAATCAACGCAAAATCTGATTGTATCGAGATATTCTATTCCCGACATTGTTGGAAATAATATGATTCTATTTTCGCTTTCCAGCGCATATTCGGTTTCATCCAGAGTTCCATAAAGCACGCCATTCACATAAGCGCTGATAACTATTCCGCTATCGGAAATTCCTGTCAGTGCATCGAGAACCGAAAGAGTGCAAATAGTAACACCAGATGGCTCTGGGACAAATGACCCGGCTGGTGGCGATGGCGCGTAGAAGATGGGACCAGCTAAATCAAGAGAAAAACAATAAGAATCAGCATCGGCATAACTATTCCCAACAGTGTCAGAAAGCAACTGAACAAACACACATACATCTGTTCCCGAAATATATGGGACATTGTACACATCCTCCACACATACACGATATGTTACGGAATCGAGAGTGTCAATTTGCATATACAAATCGCCAGCATCATAAACAAATCCATTTATATTAACCTGAAGCATAGAATCGGGCCACAAACTGATTCCATTCAAGTCGGTAACATCAAAGCAAACATAAGGAGTATCGCAACTTATGTATGCACTTTCAGGCGGAGTGATGAAATTCACCCGCGGAGCGGTATAATCTTCAAGGAAGGAACAACAGGTCGTATCCACAAATACATTTGCCGAACAAACTTCAACATAGTCGATGGCATGTTCCACACAAACAGTAACCGTTGTTTCACTTGGGAAAGGAGAACCAGGTACATAGGAGACAATGATTGAAAGCGAATCGCTTGAGAATGTAGATACCCCGGGCATTCCTGGACGGAATTGAACGGGACTGTTGCCATCGATTTGTACTGAAAATATAATGCTATCTTCCTTGACACCAGAAATCGAATCCATAACGAGAAAAGATATCGGTTGAGATGGGTCGGAAACTATTGTATCGCAGGGAGAAATGTTGCTCACGACTGGCGGCGAAGTATCCAGAACAACGGTCGTTCTCAAAGTATCTGGGTTCACACATCCATAGATATCCTTTGGAGAAGGTATTTCCACGAGAAGAGTTTCATCTGCAAAGAGAAGCGAACCCGGTGGAACTATATGAAATATGTCATGATTGGGGTCGCTTGGCAGAGGATGAAGCAGATATTCCGGCGACGCTATTCCATTTATAATTGGCACAAACGAAGAAATAACTATTTCTTCATCTTCCGTGTATTCCACATCGATTGTAAAAGTTGAACAATTTACGAAATAAGGCGGTTCATTATAAAAATTAATAGTTGGCGGTATGCCAGAGATAGCTGGTATTACAGGAAATCCCTGACAACCATCTGTCGGAATAACAGCACTGGGAGAATTTGCATGATAACAGATACTATCGGTTAAACCAGTTAATGATAAACTGGAAGGAACATTAAGTGTCCATAAAGCTGTAATGGGCTGATACGCAGGCAAGCTATCGAAAACTATACAATTAGAATCTAATATATATCCTCCAACAATACTATCAGGCCAATCAACGGTATCAATTGTTATGGGGTAAGGAGGGTAAATACAAATCGTATCATTGTAATAGGTAAGCAAAGATGGGTCCTGTTGAGAAATAATCGATGTCGCTGTCGTAGTAGTATCTATTATTCTGCAACTATCTATGGCTATTTCGTCCACATTCAAATCAACTATTATGGGAACAGTATCAACACCGGCGTAGCCAAAGCCATAATAAGTTATATAAGTTAAATTTTCTCCGGGATTTAATGCAGTAGGTTCCCACTGCCAGGCTGCTGCTACATCAGATGTGGGATTGTCAATGAAATAATTCCAATATACACTATCTTCGCAATCTGGATTTATCCATATAAATTGCCCCAGAGCTAATGGATTATTACCGATTGCAAACAAATCAGGGGGCGTGCATCCCATTCCGCGCAAAACTCCTCGTGCCACTTCTCCACCACCAAAATAATCCTGATATGCCTGCCAATAACCAGGAACATCTGAGCCCCGAACAATAACACCATTACTTGTATATGTGGGACCGATAGAGACATCCGGAGCATCATCGCCAGCAACCTGAATATCTATGTGTAATTTTAGACCGATTGTATGTGAACCAGTAATATCATTATTGAAAATTCTATATTTAATTCTTATTAAACCAACAACTGTGCTGCTAATTTCCAGTGTATCCGGTTTGAGTTCCTGATAGACATCGATATACCCTGTTCCCTGAGGAATACGCCAGTGGGACTCTATCATAAGTTCTCCGTCGGTTGCTCGAAATGTATCACTATCCATAAAATAAGTAGAATCAAGAGCGATACGCGGAACTCCAGTGCCACAATAAATTGTGCTATAAGATGTATTGTTTGTAAAATATGTCCCATCTATATACAGAACGAAATCCTGCCCCGATATCTGATATGGCCAGTGAAAATTTCTTGTTAGAACAGTATATCCCGATGCGGCATTTCCACCGATGCCAAATGTTCCCAACAATGTGGTCGATGCGATATTGACGGAATCAACTACTTCTACTCTTATATTTCTTGTGCTGTGCTCGCTCCAATATGCGGCATTTCCAGAACCATCCCTATAATAATGGCCC
>JAGHAI010000119.1 GCA_021161555.1 bacterium | reverse complement strand
TCGTGGCAGTCATCGGCGACATAAACTTATTCGCTAACAAACGAGAACTGATATCTTTTCTCGGCGTAAACCCGCAGAACTTCCATTCTGGCTCGTCCGTGCATCATTCAAGATTGTCAAAGAACGGTTCAGCAATAGCTCGAAAACACCTCTTCATCGCTGCCAAAATCGGCTCAAGATGGGAACCAATCTTCCGCGAATACAAAGAAAAACTAATAGCCCGCGGTAAACTATGGAAAACAGCCATCTGCGCTCTTATGCGAAAAATAACTGGAATAATATATGCGATATTGAAAACCCAAAACCCATTCTCCTATGAAATATATCAAAAAACACAAGAAAAATTCCAATTCTCAGCTTGACTGCCAAAGTAGTATCTCATCCGTCTTGCGACTTCGTCGCAATCCACCTTCTCCCGGTGGGAGAAGGAATTTTGTTCTCCTTTCTCCTCGGGGAGAAAGGAGTTAGAGGATAGAGGGGAAAAATAAATGCACATTCCAAAGAACTTAAAAAACTACCTATTTCGCAGAAGGCTTCGTTCGCACAAAATTTTTTCACCTTACTATCAATATTTTCCCGCGCTTTTCGCCGTCTATCGTCTTTGCAATAAAGATATATACACCCGCTGCTATGCGCTTTCCGGAAAAATTTCGACATTCCCACACAATATCGGCTGGCTGCGGATATTCGTATTTTTCCTGCGCACTCCACACAGGTTCGCCCGAGGCAGAATAAATCATAAGCGAGACATCCGTCGGCTGAGCTATTTCCAGCGGAAAAATGATTCTTTCACCGCCACAGGGATTGGGATACGGATTTCCAATCTTATTCTGCGCCGCCACAGGAATTGAAAGGCTGTCCTCCTCCGATATCGATACCTTAAAATTAGCATACTGCATCTGAGAAAACGAGCTGACAAGGGCGGGCAGCACTATCGTTCTATATTGCCACCGTCCTGGAGCGGCAAGCTGTTCTGCACCATCGGTGAAACTTATCGACGGGACAAGCGCACCAGGTATTTCAACGGGAACAAGCCCTAAAAAACACTGCGCAGGAAATTCCACATCGAACAATTCGGCAACGATACCCGCATCTTCAAGTTCGTATGGCAGACAATAATACGAACACGATAACGCCCGCAGGCTATCAGATAAAGTTATTTCACCATCGTCCACATCAACGGAATCCATTTCCGGCAGGGGATAGCTTTCGCCTTCGGCATAAAAATTTTCGTTCCACAGCTCGCCCACACGAGCGCGCCAGACTAAAAATTTTTTCAAAATCTCATCCGTGGATGTCCCCCGCGAACCTAAAAACTCATCCAGAGCATCCTCAGGTGAAGTGTGTTCAATTTCCTCCCATATCTGCCTTATCGCTTCCGCGTAGAACCGCCTATCAGGTGAAGAAAAATATTCCGCAAGAAAAATCGGGAACATAACGGCGCCATACCAGATGTTTTCATCGGTATCGTATGAAAAGAGAGGCGTTCGGGGCGAATTTTGAAAGATGTGCAGATAATTGTAATAATCGTTCACATCGTCAAAACACACTTCTTCGTTGAACACCGCCGTTGCTTCAGACCACCAGATAAAATCAGTTGACATACTCAATCGATATGCGAACTGGACGGCGTGAAAAAATTCGTGCGCACAGGTAACTTTCAGCGGCGGATATGGATTGTCTTCATATCCAGGCAATCGCGTCATATCGGGCTGGATTTCGATATAAACTGTCGCCTTCCAGCTTCCATCGATGCTGTCCTGATGCAGGGGATAAGTCATTCCATAAACGCTGCTGCCGAGCGCACCATCGAAATAGATGTCCGTTCTCGCATCTCCGCCATTTTCCGTGGTGTCCGATGTGCCTATGGTATCCGCAAGCGGCGGACGATATCCAAGCGAATCGACGACTTTATGCCAGACATTTTCTAAAAAAATCGCAGTTGATTCCACATAATCCGGAATAAAATTACCATTTTCGTCGCCGCTGTAAACCGCATTTTCACCAGTTGTATCGTAGTGCAGGACGAAGTGAGCAGTTTCAAACCTCAGCGGAAGAGACGGAGGTTGCTGAGTTCTCTTTTCGGCGAAAAAGCGCCTTATCGCATCCGGCGTTCCACACTTATTGGACGCAAACGAATTGATAAACAATGCAAAAAAAATAAAAACTGTTATTGGACGATATTTCATATTTTTTATCGACAAATTCCGAATGCATCACATTCTGAATTGGTGGTGCTTTTACAGAAGAAAATTTTACCTTACTTTGCTTCCAGCAGGCACATCTTTGTCCACAGTGAGGACGGATACGGTTTTTCCATCGTCTGCGGCGAGAAGCATTCCCTGACTTTCGTATCCCCGTATTTTCGCCGGCTTCAAATTGGAAATAATCACGATTTTCTTTCCCCGCAGTTCCTCTGGTTTATACCATTTCGCCAGGCCAGCCACCAGTTGTCTTTTCTCCGTTCCGATATCCACTTCGAGAAGTAACAATCTGTCGGCATTTGGAGCATATTCCGCAGAAATGACTTCCCCGACGACAAGTTGCGACCTGAAAAATTCATCTACTGTTATTATCTCCTCAGTCTTTTCAGATTTCTGCGGCGGTTTAACCGAAAGCCCGAGCGACGCTCTCGCTTTTTTCAGATCGATTCGCGGGAACAGCGCCTTTGGCTTTTCGATTTTGCTTCCCGCATCGACGACAACATCCGCAGACGCCGTTTCGATACTGATTGCGCCAGAAAATCCAATCGCATTGAGCAGGGATGAACACTTTTGCGGCATCACGGGGTATAGCAAAATTCCTGCTTTTGCGAGCAATTGCGTCGCAGTGAAGAGAACTGTCCCGAGTATCTCACGATTGCCCTCCTTCGCAAGAACCCACGGCTGCATTGTTTCGATGTATCTATTCGCCGCTCTTATCGCCGAATTGACATCTTCCAGCGCCGAATGAATCTTCATCCTGTCTATATCATTCTTCACCTTTGCAGGCAGTTCACTTATTACTTTTTGAATTTTTTCAGTTTCCGAATCCACACTTTCCGCAGGAGCAGGCAGAATACCATCGAAATATGCAGAAACCATATTGGTTATGCGGGAAAGCATATTGCCGAGGTCATTGGACAGGTCGTTGTTCAGGCGCGAGACGAGTCCCGAAAGGGAATATGAGGCATCCTGCCCGACGACCATATCGCGCATAAGATAATATCGCAGTCTATCAGGTCCCAAAAGACTTTCGAGCGCATACGGGTCAACAGCATTGCCGAGCGATTTCCCCATCTTCTTCTCGTCAACCATCCACCAGCCGTGCGCAAAAATTGTCTTCGGCATTTCAATTCCCAGCGCCTTAAGAAGAATAGGCCAATATACCGCGTGAGTGGTCAAAATGTCCTTTCCGATGAGATGATAATCCGCAGGCCACCATTTTTTAAATTTCTCATCATCGGCATACAACCCAACGGCAGAACAATAATTAAGCAGCGCATCGACCCAGACATAACACACATAATCGGTATCGAATGGCAGTTCCACGCCCCATTGAAGCCTCTTCTTTGGACGGGATATGCACAGGTCGTTAAGCGGTTTTTTCAAAAATCCGAGAACTTCATTTCTGCGGAAATCGGGCTGGATGAAATCGGGATTTTTTTCGATATAATCGATGAGCCACTGCTGATACTTGCTCATCCTGAAAAAATAATTTTCCTCCTCGATTTTCACCACAGGACGACCGCACTCGGGACACTTCCCGTCCTTCAGGTCCTTTTCCGTCCAGAACCTTTCGTCGGGAACGCAATACCATCCCTCATAGGTAGATTTATATATATCCCCGCTGTCGTATAATTTTTGCAGTGCCTTCTGGACGACTTCTATGTGGTCAGCGTCGGTGGTGCGGATAAAATAATCGTAGGATATATTAAGTTTCTTCCACATATTCTTAAACCGCTGTGAAAATTTATCGCAATGTTCCTGCGGGGAAATTTTTGCCTTTTCCGCCGACTGCGCAACCTTCTGCCCGTGTTCATCTGTCCCCGTCAGAAAAAATACATCCTCACCAGCAAGACGATGATACCTGGCAATTACATCGGCGAGAACCGTGGTATATGTGTGTCCTATGTGCGGTCTGTCGTTCACATAGTAAATCGGTGTGGTTATGTAAAATTTCTTCATATAATCCTCCCGCATATTTCATAAAAGATATAATCACCGCTGAAACTCACCAAAAACAATGCTCATATAACAATTCACAAAATCACAATTTCCATTCTTTAACTCCAATTGTGAAAAAACTATTCTATGTTCTGCACCTGTTCTTTAATTCTTTCAAGTTGTTCTTTGAGGTCTATAACCAGCGATGAAACCTCGGGAATATCGGTCTTTGAAGCGATGGTGTTCGTCTCACGATGACATTCCTGCAGGGTAAAGTTCAGCATACTTCCAACAGGCTTTCTCGATTTAATTGCCTTATCCATTCTGGCGAAGTGAGTTTCCAGCCTTATAATTTCCTCTGTGCAATCGCTCTTCGTGGCGATGTATGCAATCTCCTGCGCCAGTCTTATCTGGTCAATTTCAATATCATCCGCCATTGTCTCGATAGCCTCGCGCAGTTTTTTAAATCTGCTCGGAGAATAACTATCGTGCAGTTTTTTTATCTTCCTGACGAGCAGTTTTGCATCGAGCAATCTCTTTTGTATATCGCGCTGCAGCAGTTTTCCCTCGTCCCGTCTTGACTTGCGAAGAACTTTCATCGCTTCATCGGCGGCAGATAGGGCAACTCGAAAAACGCGCTTCTGCGCTTCCTCTTCGGGAACTTTTACAATCAAGTCGCTCATCGTCAAAAACCTATCAAGGCTCACACAGGTATGCTCGGGAACGAGCCTGCTGTCAATCTGTTCCAAAAGCGAAGCATAGGCATCGAGCATCTGCTCGTCCACCGAAATATTCCACAGCGAAGAACCACTATATTTCACAAGATGAACGGAAAGATAAACTTTCCCGCGACTTACATAATTTTTGATAATTTTCAAAAACTGCGCATCCGTTCCCGAAAGTATTGTCGGCAGTTTCAGCGACGCCTCGAAAAAGCGAGAATTTACCGACTTTGCTTCGGCAAAGACGACGACATCGTCGCTCGAAACAACTCCCTGTCCATATCCCGTCATCGAATAGAGCATCTTTTACACTATAATATTCTATAAATTTTTTAAAAATCCTGCTTACTTTCCAAAAATTGACTTCAGACCGCCCTTTATGGCATCGTCCACCGCTTCGTCTTTCTTCTCCTGCTCCTCTTCTTCCATCGCCTCTTTCATCTGCTGTTCCCACATACTCTTAAAATCAATTTTTTGGGGTGTCTCGGTTATAGCGCTTTTCGCACCATTATCCCCATAATCAGCGAGCACGAATTCCCCATCGTCATTTTTCATCTTCACCACACCGAGCAGAGGAACTTTATCCGATACCCATACATCATTCTTCTCATTGGTCTCCTTGTCGATTGTGGTATATCTTGTGCAGTTAAATGTCCCCGCAGGCACCGTGATTGTTTCCTTGCTCTCCTTCACCTCGAATCTATCATCTTCTACATTGCGCTTCCTGCTGTCGCGAGCCTCCTTATATTCCTCCTCATCAACTCCAGGGGGAATCATATTGGAATATTCAGATGTATCCTGCGGAGCTACAAATTCATAGGCGGGTTCGTCGTTGTGTTTTATGATTACGGAAGAATACTTCTTGTTTCCAGTTGACATATCGCCTTTGGACAAAAATTTCATAATCGTGTGGTCATCGCCGTCCCACATTTCCATCTCGAACCAGAAACAATCTTCTCCATCGCACTTATCCTGCCCGACGACGGAAAATTTCATTTTTCCCGATTCCGCATTGTCAGAAGTGGTCATCTCATATAGCGTCCACGCGCCGTTTTTGATATTCTTTTCTGCATTCGGGCTGAATATGGACGCAAACGGATTTGCGGGCTGCACTCCCTGCGCGAAGAGAACAGCACCGATGACAAAAATTGCAAAAATAACATTACGCATAACTACCTCCTCATTTACTTTATATTTTATAAAAAATATGCGAAAAATAACTTTTCACAAATGAAAAGTTTATAATATCTTTCAACCAAATAGCAATGGAATAAAATTCACATAAGAATGCTGTTAGACGATGAAAAATATATGCAGGCGGCACTTGAGGAAGCACGGTGCGCATTTGAAGAAGGTGAAGTTCCTGTTGGCTGCGTTATAGTGCGCCAGGGTAAGATAATCGGGCGCGGACACAACCGCGTTGAGCAGACAAACGACATCACTGCGCACGCAGAAATTATCGCTCTGAAAGATGCTTCTCGTAGAATTGGCAACTGGCGGCTTTCGGATGCTACTGCATACATAACGCTTGAACCCTGTCCAATGTGCGCCGCCGCTCTGATTTTCGCCGAAATCGAAAGAATCGTGTTCGGAGCATACAATAAAAATTTCGGTGCACTCCAGACAATATGGCAGTTCCAGAACGAACCTGCCTTCAAGAACCATCCCCACATAACAGGCGGCGTGATGGCAGAAGAATCGGAAAAATTTTTAAAAATTTTTTTTGAAAAAATCAGGGGAAAATAAAACACAAACAAAGTTAGATAGTTATCTGAAAACAATCACTGAATAATTGGCTCATACGGGACATTTTAAACCGTATTGAACAAATTTTATGAAGTTATAATTTTGCGAAATGCCGCAGCCTTTTGAACGACCAGCGCCGCAAAAACTTCTCCTGATATATCCGCCAGCCAATCCCACAGCGAACATTCTCTATATGGAACAAAATATTGATAGATTTCAATAACAGCACCATACAACGCGCCAATCAAAAAAGCCCACAGAAACAATTTTTTTCGCACGCCGTTTTCACGAAGTGCGCCGTATGTCAAAATGTAAAACACCGAAAACGCCGCAAAATGAACGATTTTATCCAGAAATGGAATATGTGGGCGTCTTCTGGGCATTGGATATGAAGAAAGATAAAATATGGCGATGGCAAAAATCACAAGAAGCACAGTAAAATATGGTATTTTTCGCCTTTTCATAGCACGCCCCGAAAATATATACCGCTCACAACTTACCTTAATTTTCAACACACGCAACACAAATCTATTGCAAAATCTTTTTAAGAAACTTCATTTATTCTGTATGAACGAAGATGAAAGATATATGAGACTTGCGCTTCGTCTCGGCACAAAAGGGCTTGGTAGAACGCATCCGAACCCGCCAGTTGGAGCGGTTATAGTTTGTGAGGGGAAAATCGTCGGAAGAGGTTTTCATAAAAGAGCAGGACTGCCTCACGCGGAAGTCGAAGCGATTGAGGATGCGTTGAAAAAAGGGTTTTCAAATTTTGAAGAGGCGACGATTTATGTAACACTCGAACCGTGTTCTCACTATGGAAAAACTCCCCCCTGCGCAAAACTCATAGCGTCCAAAAAATTTCGCCGCGTCGTCGTGGGGACAGTTGACCCGAACCCGCTCGTGAACGGACGGGGAATAAAAATAATGCGGGATGGCGGCATAGATGTTCAGGTCGGCGTTCTGGAACGGGAAGCGAAGAAATTGATAGAACACTTTTCCACATTTATAGCCGAACACCGCGCATTTTTATCGGTAAAATGGGCGCAATCGCTGGATGGGAAAATTGCCGCGCAGGATGGCTCGTCGAAATGGATTTCGTCTGAACGGGCGCGGAAATTCGCTCATAAATTGCGCAACATACACGATGTGGTAATCGTCGGCGCAGGCACGGTGATAGCGGACAATCCCGAACTGACCGTGAGGCACATTCGCGGGAGAAATCCCGTCCGCGTGGTGATAGGCGGACGAAGGAAAATTTCGCCGAACCTGAAAATTTTTTCCGACGACGCCGCGACGACAATTTTGTTCACGCCGCTGAAAAATCCCTTCACAGCGGGACTGCCCGAAGGCGAAATTGAAATCTTTTACCAGAAGATAGGAAGCGATGGCAGAATTTCGTTGAAAGCAGTTTTAAGAAAACTTGCTTCACTCGGATATACATCCGCACTTCTCGAAGGCGGTTCGCAGATGATTGCAAGCGCACTGTCCGAAAAAGTTGCGGACAGAATTTATGCGATAATTTCGCCAAAAATAATCGGCGAAAATGGAATTTCTGCCGTAAGCGCAATCACGGGCAAAAACATCTCCGAAGCAATCAGGTTGAGCGATGTCGAAATAAGAAGACTTGGTCAGGATGTCGTGATTATCGGGAAAATAGTCCGCTAATTAACTTCCCTATTGAATTCTTCAATTATGCGGATTATCTCCTTTTTCTTATTCACAAGTCCTGGCATTTCAAGGTCGATATATCTTTCCACATCGGCGATGATGCTTCCCGTAGGCTTCTGCTGAAACAAATCTTCCTTGCCGCTGTTCCTTTCAACTTTATCCTCAATTGTCACATAAATAGCGCCTTTTTCTCTGCCCCACTTTCTTATCTGCGGAAGAGAGATTTTTTCATCATCCCTTCGCCGAAGTATTTTTACCTTTAACATAGCGCCTTCCACAGGAAGCGCCGATATACGCTCACAAATGCGTCTTTCACCGTCCTCAATTCCTCTAATGTCCACATCCACAGTTATGAATTTCGTGGCGTCTACGGGAACAAAATGATATTCAGTGCTGAACTCGTCGCCTGTGTGGAAAATTTCGACATCGACAAATCCCTTCGTTTCGCTTCCTTCCGCAAATGAAGTTCTCTGCAAACTGCCCGAATACACCGCGACAGGTTCGGAAGAAATCTGCTGGTATCGGTGAATGTGTCCCAGAGCAACATATTGAAATGGCAAATTTTTCATCACCAAAGGGGATGTATGCGCCTCATTTGGGAGAAGTGAAATATCGCTCCCCGAAAGTTTTGCGCCGTCAACGAAGATGTGAGACATAAGAACGGCGGGATATTTTTCCGATATCTGCCCTACAACCTGCGCAAGAGCATCGTCAAACGAAACATTCTGCAACGCATTTGAAGGAATTGTGGCAATTTGTATAACTTTCCCATCGACTTCCAGATTGTGGACGGCTATATCGTCGGCGATTATGACACCTTCGATGTCGAGAGTGTCGTATATTTTTGCAGGATGGTCGCCCCAGGATGGCACTTCGTGATTGCCGATGAGATACACCACTTTCATCTCCGCATCTATAAACCTGTCTATAATTTCTGCCAGAAGATTTTCAACCGTCGGCGATGGCTTGTGGCTCTGCAAAATGTCCCCGCATAAAAGGGCAAGTTTTATCCCGTTTTCCTCCGCGTAGTCGGCAATTTTTGTCGCCGAATTTTTTACCCAGATGTATTCCTTCGGCATTCCATTTTTATCACGCAGAGAAGTCTTTGTGAGACCAAGATGCCAATCGGCTGTGTGAATAAAACGAACTATTCCATTTCCTTCAACCAACTCTGCACCTCCTCTTTGAGAAAATCGGATAGTTCGAGATAGCGAATATAATGCTCCCTCGCCCTCTCGAAATCAAATAACTTATCCTGATACAGCACTCCCAGAGCCATTTGTGGCGGAGCAAATTCATCATCGCATTCCGTCGCACGAAGCCACAACGATTCCGCTCCTGTGTAATTTTCCATAAAATATTCAGCAATTCCCGCATCGAACAGGGAATTCACATCGCAACTGTCCCTTTCCAGCGGAGCGGAAAAATATTTATATGCCTCCTCGTATCTTTCCTGAAAGAGAGAAAATGCTCCGCGCCAGAGATACATTTCACTCAAAAAAGGGGCATTTTCAATGATAGAATCGACCACAGCGGCGCCTTCCTGCCATCTCGTTGAATCGGCAAGTGCGTGTGATATGCGATATGAAAGGATAAATCGCCAGAACGGCTGGTCTATATTGGAACCTCTGCTCATCAATGTGTCGAACCACATCTCTATCGATTTTGCGCGGAGGTCTTTCACAGCAGTGCCGAAACTATCAGCAGGTGGAAATCCGCGCAGTTCGCCGGAGACGACCACATAGCAGGAATCGAGATTTTCGCTTTCATCAATATATACAATCCACATAGACATTCCGCCGCCCACGGGAATTCCCCGCCATCTCGGGATAAGTATTTCGCCCGTTCTTTCAGTTGCCACCTGAAAATAAGGCGAACCGAATATCTGCGCAACTTGTTCGATTGCAAGCGGTTCGGCAGAATACCGCGAACCATCGCTCCACCTGAAAACAGGTCTTATCCGCAAGATAACCGATGGACGACCGAAATATTGACGAACATAAAGTGTCCCAATAACAGAATGATAACTGACTTTTTGCCCAAACAATCTAACTTCAAAATCGGGTGTGCCTGTTCCCAATTTTGAAATTCCATCTGCATCTCGAAATAAACTAAATCCTTTCGTAATTTTCCCATATAATATATCGGCAATTCCAAGTGCAATTTTTAAAAAATATTTATCATAATCTGCTTTCTGTTTTCTCAGACAACTGCGCAAAATTCTTCGCGCTTTTCTCACATTGCCAGACCAGATATTAAGCATCGCATCTACATATACCACCTGCGGATTTTCACCATCATAAATTTCGATTGCCCTGCGCAAAGCATCTCTTGAATTATCAAAATCTCCCGACCTGCCAAGACAGTATGCTATATCAAGCAATGCAGAATCGATTGTGCCAAATTCCACAAACGACCTCGCGGAAAAAAGATAGGCAGCAACCTGCCAATCTCCATCGGCAATTGAACGATAAATTTCAACATCGAGGCTTTCTGCGGGAGTATAATGCCCCCAGAAATTATCGTGAGCCCATTGTTCCAGTTCGTCAAGAGTGGCGGCGGAAGAAACAGAAATTATGATGATTAAAATCAAGGGCAAAAAAAACATACAATTGACGATATGAAATACGATAAATCTAAACTTGCCCCCGAAGAAATTTTGTCTTTTGCTTTTCCCCCACATTCTCTCTCCAACTGAAAAGGGAAACCCCGCACAACGACGAGATTCCCCTCGATTGCTCGCTATGTCATCCCATCATCATAAACTAAATTCCATCATTCCGGGGTATAAATATTGTCCCAGCTTCCCTTCAATATGGTCAATCCTTTGCTGTCAGCGACATAGACCATAGCATCCGGACCTGTGCCAATTTGAGAAATGCTCCTCGGCGCCAGAACATCCTTCGCCGCAACTGACAGTGGCTTCATATCGGGAGTATATTTTATTACATTGTTCATCACGAAATCCGACACGAATACAAATCCTTCGGGACTAACATAAACCCCGCCAGGCTGACTCTGTTCTTCCAGCTGAAATTCCTTTTTGAATTCCCCTGCCACAGTGAACAGGACAACTTCTCCAAGACCAATGTCTGCAACATACAGCATATCACCGCCCACTGACACATCAACGGGATGGTTCAATTTGTCCGTGCCAATTTCCTTTCTGAATGATGAACCTTCAAAGACGACGATGCGCGAATTTCCCGCATCTGCAATGAAATATTTTCCGCCAGACGCGGCAATGCCGGAAGGACGCGAAAGTGGAGTAGAACCATAAGTCTCGCCGCTGTATGCTATAATTGTCTTCTTTATTTTCTTCTCCTTTGGAACCTGTGGAGCTTCGGTTTCTTCCTCGCCGCCAGTGGAATCCGCCTGTTCAATGGAATCACTTTCTTCAGTTGCAATCGATTCTTCCGCTTCTTCAGGTTCTGCCAGAATTTGAATGGCGACCACCTGATTTTTCTGCGGGTCAGTTATAACGAGAATGTCCTCGTCCACTGCCATTCCTCCGACGGAACCAATGTCAAGTGCATCGTAGTCAAACTTTGCAATTTCGCTGCCGCTTTTATCGAAATGAATGATAGCACGTTTTCGGGCATCGGCGATAAATATGTCGCTCGTATCGGTTGCGATGGCAAGAACATTTTTCGTGCCGGAAAGCTCGCCAGTGCTGGTATATCGCACAGCTTTGTTAAGCGTAAGCGTGATTCTTTCCGACTTACTGACCTTAATATCTTCCTGAAGCAGATAAAAACCCTTTTTCTTCACCACGACCTTGTGGGTTCCACGGTTCAGTGTTAGCTTATAGACCGATGTTTCAATTAAATTCGCCAGTCCTTCCTTCCCGTCGATTATAATATTTTCCTCACCGCCGGGCGGTTCAATCGCTATTTCCAGACTCACACTCGTCTCAGGCGGCTTGTCGGGAATTAACTCATCGATATCGGGAACCATAACGAACCGCGAAGACCTCTGCCAGATATATTTCGCCTCAGCCTTCTTTCTCGCCCGTTCCTGTTCCTCATCTACGAGATTTTCGTATGTCATCGGCGGTTCTTTGAACTTTGGAAGCGACGACGCTCCACTTGCCTGCGAACCCCCACCAGGAATTTTGGACAATTCAAGGTCAGCCTTCTGATACATATAGTTCGTTCTATCCTTAATGGTTGCCTTAATCTGTCCAAGAGTTTTAGCTGCTGCGCTGTTGTTCTTCTTTTCCTCCTGAATAACCGCGTATGTGAAAGCGGCGCGAATGTGTCCTTTGCCCTTCAACTGTTGCAATATCGGTGTCGCCTTATCGTAGGAATTTATGTTAAAATACCCACGACCAATAACATACTTTGCTTCATCCTTATATGGCGCTGTGCACTGATTTAGGACAGCCTCTGCATCGGAAATAGTTTTAGTTGCTTCGCTTTTCTCCTGAGCTGCGGCAAGCTTGACGAGAGCAACACCTTTCATAAACCGCGCACGATTTTTAATATCTGCAGAAACGGCAGCATTTATGACCTTATCAAAGGCATAGGTTGCAAATCGCACCGCTGCCTGCCGCTCCTCTGCGGCGGTTTCGATACCTTTTTGCAAAAAGTATTTGCCCACGCTCAGATACTTTTCTGCATCTCTTGGAAGCTGCAGACCCGCAAGTGCCATTGCCCCATCGAAAACCCTGACATCCTTCTCCTTTCCGAGACTGCTTTCAATGCCTATTAAAAACTGCCTGATTGAAACTATATCCCGTGTATCCTTGGTCAGATGCTCATAGTATTTGCCCTGCGGATTTGCAAGAGCAGTATATATGTTATCAGCTTGAGTGAGAAGTCCAGTATTGCCCTGTTTTACACCGAGCCAGAACAGACATTCAGCCTGGCGAAACTTGGCATCGGCGAGCAGTTCCTTCGCCCTCGATGACCTGTCTGATTCAACCTTTGCAGCATAAGAGCTGAATTTACTGTTTGCATCGCTGTAATTCCCCTGAATATACTGAACCCATCCTGCCCAATAAAGCGCATCGGGGGTTTTGCTGGCAACACGCCCCATATTGTTCAGCACCGCCTTCTGTGGACCATTGAAAATAAGATAGTTGAGCAACGAAGCATCTGCAATGCGAATGAGCATCTCATCACCGTATTTTGCATTGCTGCGCATATCGGTCATTTGACCCATTGCGTCGTTTAACTGGTCTTTGGCACCAACGGAACCAAGCGAAACCATATCTATCAGCTTACAAACTTTTCCCATCAACTGCAGGTCCTTCTGCGTTCCAGCGGCAGAAATCATTTTATTTAGCACATCGACAGAAGAATTTAATTCCTCTTCGATGGCGGCATTTCTTTCCTTTGACGACAGCTTATATGTTTTGCCCCAATCCATTTCGTTCACACGCATATAGAGCCTTGCCATTAAATAATGAGTTGCCGCTCCCATATAGGACGCTGCAAGACTGAGCCGCTCATCGCTTGATTTTTCAGCCGCAGAAAAAGCATCAAAAGCTTCACCATATAGTTTCTTTGCCGACGAATATTGAGCAGGATTGAAACTCTTCAAATATCCAAGCATATATTTGCAATAGCCGAGATAGTAGTTTGCGTTGTCGATGTAATCGGGAAATTCCTTTGCGTTCTTCTGAACATCTTCATCCGCCAGGAAATCTGTAAAATCGCCTATCGCCTGGTCGAGCATCTTCATTTGATTTCTTTCAGTAACCGCAAGCTGATACAGTCTGAACGAACACATCGCACGAAGATACTTTGCGCGAACATATTCTTCGCCAACTGTTTCAATAGCTTTGAAAGCGCCCGCAGTTTCATTAAATGTCTGGCTTGCAGACTCAAACATTGAACCGTCCTTCTGTATTCGGGCGACATAATATTGAGCAGTTGCGTAGAAATACTTTGTGTATGCCTCATCTTCGGGCGATAGAACTCCTTGAAGAAGCTGCTCAAGCATATCGGCAGCCTCCTGAAATGGAGCAAGTGCTTCCTCCAGATTGCCCTTTTGATATGCCTTGACGCCCTCGTCAAATCTGGATGTCGCGCCTGCAAGAGTGACATCCTGCGGAAAAGCGCAAACAAAAGACAATAGAACTGCTGTAATGATTATCCTTCGCATATTACCTCCATAGTTTTTTCAAATTTAGTCAATCTAAAAAATACCTTTCGACATAAAAATTTTGTCTAAAATCAAATGTTCCGGAAAGCCCTCTCCTCTGAAAATCGAGAAGGCTTTCCGTCATTGAAAATTTTTGTCCCCTTTAAGCTACTACAAATCACCTGCGACGACGGTAAAACCAGTCTGCCGCACCATTTCGCGCACATTGCCTTTCTTCGGCGCAGGCCTGCCAGGCTCCTGTTCAGAAAGTCGTATGTCGTTAGCATCCACAACGATACGTTTTTTTGCCATATCAACTGAAATACGCATCGGACCGCGTCCATAAGGAGTATAGACCCAGCCTTGAAGCACTCTGATTATCCTATCGTTGAACTGCGGATTATTCGTCCTCTGAATGATGATGGGAGAAATAACAGATGTTTCCACCGTGTATTCAACAATAAGAGGCTTGTCGGGAATACCGTATTTCTCCTTTATAGTCTGGAATTCAATGTATTCAGTCGCGTTGGATATCCTGAAAATTGGGTCAGGTGGTGGAGTATAGCGAATCGTTATCTTTCCAATTCCGCCACGGAACAGAATTTTTGGACCTTCGGGAAGATTGATATACGATTCACCTGAGCTGCCACCGCAACCGACAAAAAGCAAAAGTGCAAGGAGAAATCCTGCTATCACTGATATTTCAAATGCTCTTTTCATCCCCGCCTCCTTGCGCGACTCTTTTTAATTTCCACCTTCATATCCGCCAGAGTTCCCTTTACCCAGGCAATTTTAGATATTCCGAGCGCATACATATAACCAGTGACCTTGACCACTTCCCCATAAGGCAAATTCCCAGGAGCGCGAATAATCACAGCGGGGTCGTTTACCCAGATTTCGTTCAGCAATCCTTTAAGCGTCTGCTGATTGTAAAGCACGCCATATCTCTGCACGGCATTCCTGAATGCGATATATGCCGATGGAATTGCCACAACCGAGCGCTTATCCTGGAACCAGGTATAAAATTTCGCTGACTGGTCATCACCCTGAAGGACATAGTAATCTATTCCTCCCTGAGGTGTTTTGTGAAATTGAATCAGCACAGATGCTTCTGAATTGCCCTTTTTAGGCGTGGGAAGGTTCATCATTCCTTCCACCTGAGGTGCTGATTTTATCGACGGCATCACCGAAAGCGTAACAAGGAAAAATATCATCAACTGAAAGATGATGTCCACCATCGATGTGAGTTCGGTCTCTGGGAGGGGTTCATATCTTGATCTCATCAGAAACCTCCCACGGCTTTTTTGACATTGGCGAACCTGAACGAGACTATCTCGATGGAATCCGCATCGCAGAATTCCATAATGTCGAGAATGTATCCGTATGGGGTATCTTCTCTTGCGCGAATTTCCAGTCTCGGCGGTGGCTCGCCCATAAATATGATATCCTCTATCTTCTTCTGAAGTATTCGCTTCGCTTTCCCAAGCTCAAATGGACCGTGACTGTGTGTGGAATCCGCCTTGGCATCTTCAATTGTTGGAAAATTCACATCAAGAATATAGGCGCCCAGTCTCCCATTAAACGGCTTTTCGTTTATCTTATCAATGTGCAACAAAAAACCTTCGGTCAATTCCTGTGCAGTTGCCAGCTTTTCAACCGGTGGAAGTTTGGGCAACTCCTTCTTCTCTTCGCCCTTCACAGCGGCATTGGCCTGCTGTTGCAAAGTGCCAAGCGCCATCGTTACCATAAAGAATATCAGCAACTGAAAGATAATATCAATAAGCGAAGTCCATTGCGCCTTGGGGAGTTCTTCTTGTTTTCGTTTCATAGCAACTACCCCCTTGCGCTATGCCTGATTTAATATATCCGTAACTATTTCTTCCCACTTTCCGAAAATCCAATCAACTTTACCGCGATAATAATAATGCGCAAGCATCATCGGTATTCCGAATGTCAGCCCAAGAATAGTTGTGATGAGCGCCACATGAATGCCGCCAGCCAGCTGCGGAACGATTACCGTAAGCTGCGCGTTGGGATTTACCTGAATTGTCTCCTGAATTTTCCCAAAAGAAGAACGAATGCCCACAACAGTTCCAAACAGCCCCATCATAGGCTCGATAGAACCAACTGCCCAGAGAGCAGTGGTTTCCCATCCTTTAAGTTCATCGACTTCCTTTAGAACTGTATTTTCTGCTGCACGGTCCATTTCCTGCGATGCCCAGAAATTATTCTTGTTGGAACGGTGATTTTCAAGCGCAGCGAGAAGAACTCTGACAGTAGGATATTCAAGCGGACGCTTTGGGAGCTTTATTCCTGCAACGCCGTTCTTACAAATTTCAATCGCCTTTTCAACATTGGGAAGCCCTTTTTCTATCCATATCTTCTTCTCCATCTCCTCCTGTGTCTGTCTATCTGCCTTTATGAATTCTTCCGGAGAAGAAAAATGCTCAGGACCAATGGACATAGCTTCCATAGCTTTTGTCCAGTATTTTGCAACCTCGCGCAAAAATACATTTCCCTTCTCCGAGGACATTTCAGTCTTTCCTGTTCTATCAACAGGGAGGAGACGATACATAAGAGACGGTTTATTGGGCGGGAATATATTCGCAAGCCACAATCTTCTCCATATAAGCAACATAGTAACCAACCCGAATAATAGTAAAATGTGCATTGGAATCATAAACGCAAGACCACCCTGACCGACGAAATGTAAATAACCGGATATAATTCCCCGCTTCTTGGAAACTTCTGCGGTATGCTTGTAAATAACACCTTCTGCAAAATCCCACTTGTGAGGCATATCGGGCGAAGCCAGGTCCACTCGCCAGTAGTAATGCGTGCCAAAATCAAGCCCAGTGAAAGTATAGGACAGTTCCTGAACTTCTGCTGAACTGGCGATACTGCTGAACAGAGAATCAACTGCCACTTCAGGACGAAATGTCAAACCCAGTTCCTTGGGGGCTGTCACAGGTTCCCAATTCCCGTATGTCATCCTGCGCTTGTTATAGGCTTTTTTGAAAACTTTCCAGCTCAGAACAACCTGCAATTTGCCTTCCTCGTCCTTTCCTTCCTCTGCTCCAGTGATATTTACCCAGATGGAATCCATACTTTCCTGCGCCAATGACAGTCGGGGCAAAAACCCAACCATAAAAAGCACCAGCGCTAACACGAGCCATCCTCTACGCATAACTCCTCCTTTGGTTTAGGAATTTTTCTATCATCTTTGGTAAATTTTTTCCGCAAAGAATAATCAGTCAATATTCTGAATTTGTCTTTTCTTCTTTTGAGAAATAGCCACTATGATTATGGGAACAATTCCTGCCACCATCATCACAAGTGAAATTCCAATCATAAATAAAAACCTCTGTCTATCCTGTGCGGCTTTTTTGCCCTTATTTATCCCACCCACTGCAAAATCCCACTTCACGGGATTTTTTTCATCCACAGTCATCGCTCTGACAAAATAAATAGTCTTCTGCGGCACGCCGCTGAATGTAAAACTGTTCGCCTCGGTGGTGCCTGCGGAAACGATGCTGGAAAAAGTGCTGTCGAGCGCACACTGTGCAAAATATGACAATTGCAATGAATCGTCAGTCTCGCTTTCTCGCCAGTTCAGATAAATTCCGCTCTTCTCGTCGAACTCTTTGACGAACACCTGCCACTCGACATTTACAGCGCGCCATCTTTCGCCTTCATTGTGTTCCGCGACCGATTTTATGTGAACCCACAGCGAATCACCGCTGCCAACCGCAAAAATCGGCGCTGCAAAGAAAATTATGATTATTAAAGAACTCATAAATTCAGTCAATTTATGTCCACTACAGATTTTCCATCCTCGTTCTCATAGCGGAAGCCTCGTCGTTCATTCCGAGAGATTCGTATGCCGCCGCACAGTTTTCATAAGCGCTGAGCAAAATATGTTTTTCAGCATCGGGATAGAACATCATTATATCCAGATATGCCAGAACTGCCTTTTTCAAATTGTCGGGACCGCCTTTTGCAGAATAAATATCGCCCATAAGGAGGAGCGCATCATCCGCAATGATGTTGTCCTTATACTTCGGGAACATAGGATAGGAAATAATTTCCCTATTCTCGTCATAAAATCCCCAGCTGAAGTTTCTCACGAGATTGTCGAGAAGCGTAATTGCGCTGTCGGGGTCGGATTCTCGCAACAGATAAGCCAGCCTATACATAGCAATTGGACGAATTGGGCGTTCAAGGTCTTCTCTGCCGGCAATTTTTTCATAAGTTGCCTTTGCGCTGTCGAGATAACCAAGATTTTCATAGGTGTAAGCGAGGTCATATTCCAGCCTGATGTCGTATTGGGCGCTGTCGCCTCCCACAAAAATCAAATCCTGAATTAGCTTCTTGGTATCCTCCGTGATGCCCTTTGTCTGCATTGCTGCTTCTGCAAACATATAGTGAGTTCTCTGCGAGAAGACGAGATTTGAACCTTCCGTCGCCATAATTTCCTGCGTCCAATTCTTGCCGAACTTACCGATATAGCCTTCTCTGAAGTAATCGTAAGCATCCTTAAAGTTTGGATTTGCCGAAAGCGGCGCATCTTTGTATTCAGACCTGAAATAGCAGTCTCCAAAAAGCAGATTAGCCTTCGCGCCGATAAGTCCATCCTTATCGAGCATTCCTTCATATTGCGTCAGATTTGCGCAGGGGTCTGTTTGAGACATCAGGTCAGAAAGTTTGTATCTCTCTGCACCTCTGAAAGTGAGTGAAAACCGAACAAAATCGTTTCCGGCGGGGTTCATCGCAGCGCCGCCGTAGTCAAGTATCGGTCTTCCCATACCCTTGAAGGAAGATGCAAGTCTGTCAAGAGCCAGCCCGAGCCCAAATGTCACTTCCGTGAAGTTGTATCCGGCGCGCAGGGTGATAATTTTGCCCAACCTGTATTCTGCGCCCACGCGGGGTTTCATCCCTTTGCCAGCCATTTCGACATCCGCGGTGATATACAATGGTCTCATTGCGCGATAGCCCACGCCTGCGCGAATTGTCATCGGCAATTTATCTCCGCCGACATCGAGAGCCGCAATGTTCTGTATCGCAAGCGAAACCCTGAACTTGCGCATCAACTCCTTCGACACAATTCCGACATCGACGCCGCCGAAACCAGAAGCGGAACTGTCGCCCACCGACGACATCCAGTATTTCAGCGAACCGCCAACTCTCATCCTGCGACCCCAGACCCACCTGCCATAGCCAGCGATAACCGCTAAATCGTGGATGCCAAAATCACCCGTAACTCGATTGAACTCGTCCCTGCCGTCGAACTGCGATGCACCCATATCGGCAATCGCCAGACCAAAATTGCCGATATTATGAACAGGGTAGGCGAAGGAGACGAATTCATATCGCGAATCGAGATACAGTTGTGCGTGAGTAATTGTGAGTTCCCACTTTTCGAGATTTCCGAGACCGGCGGGGTTGTATAGCAGCGCTTCGCCGTTGTTCGCAACGACGGAATATGCACCGCCCATAGCAAGCGAACGCGCACTCGCACCAAATCGCAAAAACGAACCTGCCTGACCGAAACTGCTCGCCATAACAAGCGAAACAGAAACTAACAGAAGAAATACTCCATAAATTGTCCTGAACCTCATCGATTATGCCTCCAGATATTCAATTTATTTATCTCATTTTCTCCTATAGACTTAACATTCACAAATAATCTCCACAGAATGCTCCATCTTCCATATAGATATCAATCATCCGCGCTGCAATCATCAGCAGGGGTAATCATCAATTCGATTTAATCGAACATAAAAGTTATTCGCTTCCCTTCCACACGGCGATTTTGCGCTTGACGACATTTCCATCCATATCAATTATGCAGATATATCCGCCATTGCCGACAATTTCTCCGTCGTCGTTCTTTCCGTCCCATTCAATCTGTCCTGCGTGGGAACCGCTTTCCACTTCGAGGACACCGCTCCATACGGGATTTCCGAACATATCATAAATTTTCACATCTACATTTGCCCCGGAATCGAGACCTTTCAAGCGTATGTGTGTCGGTCCCTCATTGGGATTGAACGGATTCGGGAAATTCACCACTTCCAGCGCCTCCCAATCTATGAAAATATCGTATGTTTTCGTCTGAGATTCGTTTTCGGCGCGGTCGAGAACGCGTGCAAAAAGTCTTCTCTGCCCATTGTGAAGGACATCGAGCAAATCTTCGCTCGCATCGGACGGCGGCTCGTATGCCTCTTCCGCAGCCTCATACATAACAACCGGGTCATCTGTCGTAAATTCGAGAATCTGCGTGTTGTAATCAAAATCGGGGGATTCGGAAACCATCAGCGCATTAACGACCCCTGGCGGAGTATCGCTTGCCCCCGTGATGGTAATCTTCACAGTTCTCTGCTGCGACCAGTTCGGGTCGCCGGTATTGGGGTCTTCTGCATCTATGCGCACAACAGTCGGGGGAACCGTATCGAGAATTATCTCATCGTAATTGAACTCCGATGTCACGGAACTGCCGAACATAACCTGCGCATAAACTCGCTTCGTTTCATTCACCGAAGTCTCAAATGTAAATTCAGAAGTTCGAGAGAACGGCTGCCAGGGAGTGGAAGCAAGCGCCGACTGAACTTCGGCGAATTTCATCGAATCGGGCGGGTTTTCGGGGTCGCAGTTTATCACAGCGAGAACAGTCTGACTGCCAGTATAATCGCTATCGAGGGTGTCGTTTATGTCCACCACCTTGAAGTCGATTTTGCTCCACAGGTTGAGTTTCACAGGTTCGCTCGGATTTCCAGCGGAATCCACCGCCACGGCATAAATAGTATATTGCACCTGCGGGTCGAGCCCCAGACTTTCTGCAGGAAAATCGACATTGTTGAAGTCCGGATATGTGCCCCATTCCATCCTGTAATCGACGCAGACGAAGTCGAGGGTTTCAATTTCCTCGAACTTATAGCACACCTTCCACAGATGCCCGCCGTCAGGTTCATCTTCGATGTGCAGAGGAATGGTCGAAGGCAACATAGATGTATCTGGATTATAGAATGCTATCGGCGTGAGCGTTGGCGCAATAGTATCGTATCCTGCGTGAACTGTGATGTTCCTTCTGTTGCCCGCTCCGTCCATCGCTCCACCGATAATGTCGAAACTGCCGAAAGTTCCATCCAGAACGAGGCCGACGCTGTCGGCAGGATATGGAACCTGAATCGTATCTCCGCGATGAGAGAAATCATCGCCAGTCCACAGTTCATCTTCAAAAGGGCCAATGAAGTGGAGGGAATCGACATTGGAAAGTGTATCGACGGCGGAAGGCACGGAACCATAGACATAAAGTTCATTCGACCAGCCCATATGCGCTTTAAAAATCGAGGGCCAGACATCGGCGCTTGTCGTATCCCAGATGGAAAAGCCATCGGCGAGTTCAGGAGGCGTCATATCCAGAACAATCGTGCCGATATTTCCGCCAAATATCGTGCCCGCAAGAGATTTCAGCCATCCCTTGATGACCTTTTCGCCCTCTGTTGCTTCTTCAAAGGTGTATTGAACATTGCTGTCCTCGGGAAAATCGACCCAGTTCGGGTCATCTATGCTCGGCTCTTCTATAAGCGTATCTTCGACGACAATAGCCTGTGCAGGCGGAATTCCAGAATAATCGAAGAACACACCGATTGTAGGGGAATTGGTGTATTGATTGAATGTTCTCCCCCTGTCATAATCGAAGGGGACGAACTGTGTGATTGCCGAAACACCGAGACGAATCGAATCCGCCACGGAGAAACTGATATTTCCCGCTCTGTCCTTGACGGCGACATACAGGACTTTGATTCCGGGACTTGAATCGGAGAAAGTATAGAAAAGTTCGTGATGATATTCCTGCCACAACTCGCTCAGGTTTTCGGGCCACAGTCCCGGGTCCTCAAAAAATGCAATGTAGGCGGGCAAACCCATCGAACTGTCGCCTGCCGTTGTTCCCACAAGAACTTTTGGGCTATCTGTATATAATGGACTGAGCGACGAAGAATCTCTGATAACAACACTTATAATTCTCGGGCGATAAGTGTCCAGAACGATGTCGTCAGAAATTTCAGAAGACCAGTTGCCAGCGGAATCCTGAACGGAACCATACACTGTCCAGCTTCCATCCTCATCCGGAAGGGTGAAATCGAGCACAGTGGGGACACAATACGGCGCTTCGTTTTCCTCTGAAGAACAGACGGCGTGAAGATGATAAATTCCCGTGCTAATCGACGACGCGCCACTCGGGTCGTGCGCATCGGTGAAGACAATTTTTACATTCGGGTCATTCGTGTATCCCGGGTCGGCGATTTCGGCAATTGCCGTCGCATCGAAACCCGTGGAAATATCAAGAACATCTATAGTGCCGGCATCGGGGTCGCGGGTGTCGAGAATTATTTCCGTCGTCACCTCGTCGGTGGGAAATTCATAGGTCTCGCTCTCACCGCGAACATATATGGTTCTAATCCCATCTCCCGGCGTGAGAACATATTCTATAACCGTGTCCGATTCCGTTCCCGCAATTTCCGGAGCGGGATATGCCGTCCAGGAAGATGAGCCATCGTCCTTGACCATAATCGAATCCACATCGCGCCCAAAACTCACATCTATTAAAATATGTGTCGTATCCGTGTATGTCCCGGTAGTATCGGGTCCATCGATGTCCCGCTTCGATAAAATCGAAACAGTATAATTGTTTGGCGGAGAATAGACTATATAATTCGTCACATCGTTGGAAACATTTCCGGCGCTGTCCTTCACAACGGCATATATCCTCATCGTGTCGCCGTAGAAAAATCCAGAAAAGGTGAACAACAAAGTATCAGTTCCCGAAATATCCTGCCAGCCATCCTCGGGAATGTCCTCCAGGTCAGTCTCGTTCTGCGTGAGAAATACCTTATAAAATGAAGAAGACATCGCATCGGGCAGAATTTCCACCTGAACGATTTGTTCGTCGGTCTCATCGCTCTCCCACGATGTTCTATCGTAAATGTTCACCCCAGCAAGCAGAGGCGCATCGGTATCGAGAACTATCGTCTGCGAAATCGTATCGGAATAATTGCCGGCGACATCCTTCAGCATAACATAAATATTTCTCACGCCATCGCCGTCGGTGAGTTCGTATAGATAGTTTTCTCCTTCAGAATATGGATATGCCGCAAGATTTTCGGTAAAGACCTCATCTTCAGCCACATAAACGCTCTCAATTCCCGAAGCATAGGTATCACTTCCCGGAGGAATATCTTCCGCGTCCTCGGGAAGAACGAACACTGCGTTTTCGTTGGAATAACCGCCTTCGGCGGCGACATCGTATCTGTGCGATGCCGTCGTAGTATCAAATGCAGAAGGACTTGAAAAATCAGGTCTGCGGGTATCTATGCAGAACGATTCTTCCGCTTCGCCGAGAACTTCCTCATTCCCAGCGGAATCGACAGCGACGAAGAAAATATCATAACACCCATCGGCGGGAAAATAATCCGTCATCTCGTCGTCCACAGTTGCCGCTCCGCCGTAAAACGATGAATCGAGCGTGGTAAGAGGTCCATCGGCGAGACGATACTTCAAAAGAACATACATAACGCCGCTATATGTATCCGATGCGGTAAAGGGAATTGTAATTGTTGATGTGGTATAGTAATCTTCGAGTGCATCGTCGTCCACGGAAGAAGTGGGGAGTTCGGTATCAAATCTCGTCCAGCAGTGCATTGGGTGAGGAGTAAGTCCTTCGTTTGGGTCGGTCTCGTTGCCGAGTGCATCCCGCCCTGCTATGTAAAACTGATAATATCCATCGCCACCGACATCGGCGGAGTTGAATGTGACATAATGGCTAATCGGCGGAGTGAAGGACGAGTAATCGAATTCATCGAAAGATGTCCAGTCGGAAGTCGAATCCGTTCGATAATAAAGGATAATGCTCTGCACAGCGCCGGCGGTGGCGCCCATAACTTCATCCATAGCGAAGAATGGAATATCGGTATCCGCGGAATTTTGCCACACCGAAAGGAAGACAGAATCTATCACGGGAGCGGAATTGTCCTGAACAGAACACACAGTATCCGACCATTCAGAATAATCATAGACATCTTCGGATACTTCATAGATATATTGAATTCTATAACAATATGTCGCCCCATCGGTCAGCGGGTCGTCGGCAATTGAACCCGGAATTAAATCCAGTCCAATTGTATAAGAATTATCCGGTGCATCTTCAGGCGGAATGGGAAATATTGAATACAGAGAATCCACGGAATCGGGAAGAGCCACATCGCCAGTATCTGTTCTTATCACCTGAATGTGATATGCCACAGGTTCGCCAGAGGAAAGTTCCCAGTGAAGCTGGCAGGTTGTTCCCGCAGTGTAATCATCGAGCGCATCTAAAACAGGCGGCGACTGCGCATATAAAAATGCACAACCGAGAAGCCCGATTACGATAACTCCTATTCGACTCATATCAAATCTCCTTTAATATATTGCAATTGAGTTTTCTTCAAATTTAAGGTTCAATTCAGGGTCATCTTTCGTCTGTTATTTAACGAGCAAAAGTCGAATTTTCTTCGTATATCCTGCCGCAGAAATTCTGGTCAAATAGACGCCAGCGGGAACATCCATTCCCCTGAAATCCTTGCCATCCCACACAAATTCATATCTGCCAGCAGACACATCGCCACAATGCAGTGTGCGGATAATCTTCCCATCCTGCGAGAAGATTTTTATACTCAATTTTCCATCATCGGGGACGATGACGCTAATTGCCGTGTTTGAATTGAATGGATTTGGTCGAGCCACCGCTTCAAATTCCGCAGGAACGACATTTGCCGAAATCCTGTATTCTCCTGCAGGAAGCAGTATTGAATTTTCTTCCCGCATATCGATGTTATAGCCATTTCCCGTCAGGAAAAGATTTTCAACGGGAATTTTCTCCTTATTCCACTGCAGCTCCATTTTTGAAGGCAGATGGATAGTCCATTCGCCGGCGCTGGACACATTGCGGAGATAGTTCTTGCCATCTTCTCCGACGATTACGGGAATTTGAACATTCGGAGGAGGCGCAGGCATTGGAACATCAAAAATATCGTCTCCTTCGCCGATGTAGAGTTTCTGTCCACCGGCATTTATATCGAAAGTCCATTCTGGCTCTGCGGAAAATTCCCTTGCAGCACAGCCAGAAGCGGGAACATTCAGCGTGCAGGGTTCGAGAACGATGAGCCAGTATCCTTTGCCAGGCTCGATGTCGTCGGCATATTCGTAAGCTCCATCGGTTCCAGCAGAGGGATTCCACCATATTAAATTCATCGGCACGACATCGGGGCAGGTGCTGAAATCTGCAACATCGCCGACGCTCCCGATGAGATAATATCCCCCATCATTGAGAATGCGGGAATATTCCGGCGCACAATAGCCGACGAGTTCCACATCGTGGTCATAATAGGACATCACCCAGTAGCCATATCCGAAATCGAGCGAATCCGTCGCCACATAACTCATAGAAACACAGTCGTATCCATAAGCAGGCGAAAGAACCGACGGGAACAAATCGGAAAGTTTGGAACTGCGCGGCATAACGGGAACACTAATCATATTCCATCCCGCATATAGATGAACCACAGTGGTGCAGGCTGCCCAGGTGGAATCGACGAAGAAATAAGGTTCAGAATACGCGCTTTCGTTTCCCCAGAGGTCTATTGAAGCTATGTGAAAATATCTATTCGGCGAACCAACCATCACGGAAGAACGACGAAGTCTCATCGTGTGAGCGTATGTCGTTCCCGCGACTTCCACGAGTCCCAGTTCGGGCATACACAACCAGGATTCCGAAGCCGCATGCTCAACCCGATAGGCATTTCCAAAACCGCCAGCAGTATCGCTCCAGCTGATGACAACCCACCAATCGCCTTCGCTATATTCAATGTGAACATCATCTATCTGCACGGGATAAGGCGGCGTATCATCTATGAA
The DNA here is from genome assembly GCA_021161555.1 of bacterium. Taxonomy (GTDB): domain Bacteria; phylum UBP14; class UBA6098; order B30-G16; family B30-G16; genus JAGHAI01. The sequence continues at coordinate 5,081 of JAGHAI010000119.1, read as the reverse complement.
ACACAGTTCGGAAGCGGAAACATTCTGATTGTCAAACTTGTCCACAGGGACGACAGAATAGCAGTTATCGTTATAGTTATCCGCTGTGGAAGGATTTGTGTCAACCCAGTGGTATGTGGAAGTGAACGGATTATGCGCAACGGATTCGACGAAAGTCCCATTTCGGTAAATATCGTAGTGGTCGATTCCGACGCCGGCATCGAAGGAAGGCTGCCACCAGATTTCTATGTTCAATTCGTCGGTGCATTTAGCCAGCGAGTGCATAGAATCGACATTAGTTGGATTTGGCGGTGTGCAATCGAATGTCGTATTCACTACATTCGATGGGTCGGATATGTTGTCCATATCGTCGTATGCGATGGCGCGGAAATAATATTGCGCTTCCTCAAGACCGAGACCATCCAATCCGCAAAGTGTGATAGTAAGTGTATCCCATAGCCCACCCGTGTGAGTGAATACGGGGTCATCCACATCGTAGGGACCATAAAGTGCAAAACCTTCCGTGAAGAAATTATTTCTCGCCTGCTCAATCTTGATTTGTGAAATATCCCCCTGACTTGTATCAACGATTTGCAAAGTCACACAATTCGCCGTGCTGCACGGGGTATATGTGGACAGAGGCAACAACAAAGGCGGAACAACCCCCTTATCCACAGAAGCTGTATCCCAGTTGGAAGAAGCACAGTAGCTCCAGTGATGAAGGCTGTCAAACGCGACGACGATATAGGCATACACATCGCCATCGTTCAGGTCTATGTCCGGGTCGGAATCACAATCGTCGCAGTATCGATATTCGGCATCGGTCGAATAGGAATCGGGAATGTATTCGTACAAAAGATGTGAGTAATCCCCAGTATCTATTGGAAAAAATTCGTCCAGGCTGTCGATATGGACGCGGTAGAGTCTGTATGATAACAATCCTGCCCCGCAGTCGAATGTGCTTTCATCCCCGACGAAGAACGCCACATCGAGACCGCCGGAAATATCCTGCTCTATGGAAATACTGTCAACACATTGAGGTCCATATAGGTCGCAGATTTTCTCCCCGCTGTCATACCAGCTTGTGGTGTCGTAGTCGGTTCTCGCACGGGAGGAGAAAATGTAATGTCCGCAGTCTTCCAGCGGTGCCCAGCCATAGGATGGAAGCGGTGTCCAGTCCGAAACTGTTGTATCGCCGGTGGTGAGGTTTATCAACCGATATTGGTAAGATATTCCGCACAAAGGTGTGCAGTGGTCGATATCTATGTTCACCACACAGGAGGGCGACTGGATAAATCGGGGAATCGGTTCGAGAATGGCACACATAAGCGGGTCGGGACCGACAGTGTGAACCTGCTCAATTATGTTTTCATAAGATGGGAAGTGTCCCTCGCCCCGACAGGAATATCCTGCAGAATCAAACGGAACGACGACATAATAATAATAATTCCCTTCCTCGACAGTATAATCATAATAGCAATACATTTCTGCGCCGGTGCTTGCGACAAAATCCATCGGTGGGGTGCTTTCATATATCGCCACGAGGTCGGCGGGATTTGTGGAGCGGTATATCTTATACCCCCTCACGCCAGATGCGTCGTCGGTGGTGCGCTGCCATATCAGCTGAACATATTCACCCGAACTGAACCAGCTCGCATCGACGAAGGGGACGGGATGAGGGTCTTCGAGGTCGTGCATTATCGTAATGGGCGGAGACCATTCCGAAGTATCATCCTCAAATATCGCTCGAACTTTATACTCGAAGATATCTCCATCGAGTGCGCCGGTGAAATAATACCAGCTCATCGCAATAATCGCAGAAGTATCTTCCATATCGGGGTTATGAGCTGAAACTATGTGGCGCAAAAATTGGTAATGCGTTCCCGCAGGATTTGATTCGATGAACACGCTATCCACATACAGCGTGCAGGAACCTGTGGGCGCAAACTTGAAACAAATAGGAGAAAGAGCAGCATTCACAGGCGGCGGCTCCTGACTGAAAACCACCAAAAAACCCGCGAGAAAAATAAATAGTATAAATGCCTTTCGCATAAAAAAGCCCCCTTATCTTTGAAAAATTTAAATTCTTTCAAAAATACGATAACTGAAAAAATGCGCAATGAAAATTAACACTATCCTTAACCGCCATCATAACACATTGATATTCAATGAACTGCAATATAAATTTTTACTTCACTTCTGGACGGCAGCCATTCTGCCAGAATTCTTCCTCGCAGAAGCCAGAATTTTCACACCATCCAGAACGGAATTTGCATATTTTTTATATTCTTTCAAGTATTTCCTCGGCACCGGAGGTTCCGCTGGAAATGCATATTTTTCTGGATTTACGAACTTGCCGTTTACCTTCACGCGATAGTCAAGATGTGGTCCGGTGGCAAGCCCCGTCTTTCCAACATATCCAATCACCTGCCCACGCTTGACTCTGACACCCCTGCGAATCCCCTTCGCAAACCTTGAAAGATGCCCATAAGTGGTCTCTATCCCATTTGGATGTTTTATGTGGATAAAATTCCCAAATCCTCCCTTCCAGCCGGCATAGATAACTTTTCCGTCGCCAGAAGCAACAACAGGTGTTCCAGTCGGCGCGGCATAATCAACTCCGAGATGGGGACGATATATCTTCAATATCGGATGAAATCTTCTATGTGTGAAGTGCGAACTTATCCTTCTATATGTCAGCGGCGCCTTTAGGAGCGATTTTTTCATAGACTTGCCCGAAGCATCGAAATATCCCGTCCTGCCCGAAGGGTCTTCATACCATATCGCAGTGTGCGCCTTTTCCTTTGTGATATACTGCGCAAGAAGAATTTTTCCAATTTTGACCACAGAATCTCCAAATTCCACCTTTTCATAGGCGATGCGAAATCGATGACCATTTCTCGTATCGGTCACGAAATCGAAATCGTATGCCAGCACATCGGTGAAGTTCATTATCGCTTCGGGTTCTATTTCCATTTTTCTCATCGATTCCCACAGCGTATTTTCCACAACTCCGTCAGCCACAAATATGACTCTCGTCAGAGGAATTGAATCCTTTTCTGCCACCAGAACACTGTCCTGCCTGAACACAACATATTTTTCCCAGGGGGAGCGAATTAGTTCAAATTTTTCAGCTCTGCCGTCGCTCGAATATTCCAGCTTATATCTATCGCCGGGATATATCTTTCGCATATCGAGAACGGACGACAGCGGTATTCTGATGTTCTCAACAATCCTCGGTGGCACACCTCTATCGACCAGCGCCCAGAAAAGTGATTGGTCGGGCTGAATTTCACCATAACAGGCGCAGGAAAAAGAAATTTTTCCCGAATCTGGCAGGTCGGCAAATGCCGCATTTGTCTCGCCCCGCCAATTTTCCAGATACACCCCCACAGCGACAACGCAGGCGATAATTCCGGCTATATACAATATTTTTTTCATAAAAAAACCTATTTTCTCAACACCCCAGAAAAAACTTTCAGCGTAAAAAAGTGGACATTTGTCTCGGGAACACACCAGCTTTTAGACGAAATCCCCGCCTGAAGACAGGCGTTTTCCATTCTCCTCTTCGGCGAAAGTTCCGCACCTTCTCCGGGGAACAATAACCCCACTTTTTCACCCAGTTTTATGTAAATTCCCATATCGGGCGCAGGAGTTAAAATTCCTTCAACGGGCTTCGCTATGCAGACCGATAGCTCACACCCGTCAAGTTCCTGCCTCGTGGTTCTGTTCGTCGGGTCAGGGGACAATAAAATCGCCGAAAATTGTCTCACCGCATCGGGCAAATTCAATGTTGTGAATAAATCCCCAACTCGAGCGATTATGCTATCACTCCTCGATAATGTGATGAACACCCCTGAGGAAATTTTTTTCAATTTTGCAGGGATTTTTGGCGACGGTTTCCCCATTATTGTAGCCTGCGCCACTTCCCACAGTAGATTTCCATCGGCTGCGGTCAGGTCATCGATGTCAAATTCTGTGTTCTCTTCGCCCCGTGCAGTTTCGCCATACCACACAACAGCGCACATTCCTGTGTGTTTCTTCACGGGCAATCCAGATGTCGCTATATGCCTGAGCAATTTCCCGTTTACAGCGCCAAGTTTCTCCACAAGCATCATCGTGAATATGACGGCATAAGGAGATGAAAGTTGAGCAACGCCAGAATCGATATCGTTCAAAAGCGATATGTAATCCAGATTTTTCAAACTCTCAATCGAACGCCTATCCATTCGACTCATAGATAACATATCATTCCCCGAAGAAAGATTACTCACAGCAATGAGAATAATTTTTCTGTTAGAACATAATGGCACAATTTCATCCACCGCAGCTTCCAGCGATTGAATGTCAGCATCTCCGACGACGATGGGCAACACTCTATGCGGACCAAAAACACTCTGTAAAAACGGCAGCTGATACCAGAAAGAAGAAGGAGGGCAGTTCTTTGTGCCGTGAACCTGACGGGAATTTTTTAAAATTTCATTGGCGAATTGCCTCGATAAGACAACAGTTCCAAGAGGAGTTATGAAACGCGATATTTGAGGAATCCATATTCCATTCGGCAGGGACTTGTCCTGAGTGATGATTACAATCTCGTCAAACGAGCGGTCCAACAAAGCCTGATATCCAGCGCCCATAACACTTCCAGCGACGAGATAGTTTTCTCCGGGCAAAAGCAGTCCAAAAACTCTACTCTGAACTCGTTGCGCTGGGATGAGATTTAAAAAACCGTCCACCTGTTCGTGCAGAATCGTAGGGTCGGTGGGGAACAAGCCCGTTTTGGCACAACAATCCGCCGCGGCAGAAGAAAAAAGCCCAAAGGACAAAAGAAAAACAGAGATGAAAATTAGCGATGGGCGGAGATACCTACCCTTTATTGCGCAACAGCAACGCGTCAAAATATCCCCCTGCGTATAAACGCCTAAAACTGCGCACAATAAAGTTTATCCCGATACCTCCGTTGCAAATGTGAAATGAAGTTTGACCCGCTAAAAATATTTATATTTTCAAAAAAGTCAAGGAAAAATTTCACTAAAAATGACCGCTTTACTAGCATGGTATCCATGTGTTCGGATTTGGATGATGTGGGATACATCCACCGG
>JAGHAI010000081.1 GCA_021161555.1 bacterium | reverse complement strand
GCCGCATAGGTAGAATATGTCCACCAGAAATGATTTTCGTATCCGCCTGTTCCATCGTGCCAGAACACTGCATCCCCGCCGCGATGAAATCCGGCGTCGCCATCATCTACAATTGTGTCCGGCAGAGGTTCTCCGCCCCGCCAGCTGAACCATATAGCATCACAGCAAACCCGTTGCCCCGAAGTTCCAGTAACATCTCCCACATATATGTAATCCCCATCTACGAAATCATAGGTGCCGATGCTGACCCATTCGTCAGAAAATACGGATTGGTCAACGACCACCGTATCCTCGCTGCCCGAATGAAAAATTCTGTATCTGGCGGCAGCGGTGGCGTTGGTGCTCGGGATGTAAACAAGGACTTCGTAGCTTCCATCTGCGGGAAGATGAGGTGTCCAGGTGGCGTAATTTACATCGCTGCCCGAAGAAACCGAACCCGTCCAGAATGCGTGCCCTTCATATCCGCCGATGAACGCTCGCCAGTATTCCGAAGGTCCATAATATGAAAATCCGCCGGAAAAATCATCTACGATAGTGTCGGCGAGCTGTGGTATGTAAGTTCCTCTCGCGGCGAAAAGAAACCTTACACTCGCATCCCAATAGCCGTTATCGTATCCAGACCAGTCGTAGTAGCATCCCACCCCGTCGTAATTTTTTCTCGGATAGTCGTTCGCATCACCATAAGGGTCATTGGAAATTATCACATGATTGATAAAATAGCCTCGGAAACAGTTGTAATGTCCGGGGAGAAGCGCAGGAACGGGATAGCCGTTGTCTATCTCTCCCGTATATGTCGACCAGCTGACGGAGTATTCAGTCCCGTTGAGCCAGCAGGAATATAAATCGTGGTGGTTTATCAAGAACACAAGGGAATCGCCATAGGTTCCCACTCGTGCCACAGGACTGCAGCATAATCCGTGCGCACCATAGACGGTGGTATCAGAATCGTAATCACCGACTTTTGGGGCAAGCCCCGGATGGTCGAACACATAACCATCGTATTCGTATTCGTTTGGGACATACCATCCGAAGTCGTGGGTGTGAGTGTATGGAGTTGAGCAGGTAATCGGATGAGGCGGCAATTTGCCGTATCGCTGAATAGCCATAAGCGCCGATGTTGGTCCGCAGCTCGAACTGCCGTTGAAATAGTCGGGAACATCGTAGCACTGGTGAAGATAAGGCACCCACAAATCCGACTTTGTGCCATTATTGTGCTTTCTGTATGGAATTTTCGGGCAACTTTTTCCGTCAATCAATTTCTGTATATCGAACAGTATGACCTCACCGCCGATGCGCAGGATTTTCGTCAGATACACATCGCCGCTATCGAGAGTGGTAAATGCAAGATTTTTTCCATCGGGGGAAATGGAAGGCATTGCCTCGTAAACGCCTCCGCTCTGTGTCAAATTTATCTCGTATTCACCGGGGACGAAATAAAAGATGTCGGAATAGACGATTTTTTCAACATTTTCATAGACGGTCTTCTGCACAAACAAACCATTTCCACAATTGTCCCAGACGAAATTTAAGCCATCCTTACACTTCCATATTTCGCCTGTGTTCAAATTGGCGACCGCAACACCATCGGGGTTGATAACGGCTATCTCATCGCCGTCAGGAGAAAATTCTGGTTTATACCCCAGCGGCGGCAGTTTTTTTAAAATTGTTCCGGAATCGATGTCGCGAATGATAATCCTTCCGTCATCGTGAACATAGGCAAATCTATGATGATTTTCGTCGACAGAAACCCAGTGAACGCGACATTCATTGGAAAATTCCTGCTGGATTGTCCCATCCTTCCAGATGATGAATTTATCACCGTAAGGGATTAAGAGTTTATCGAGATATGGCTGCGGCACGCCAGCGCTTTGAACAGGCGGGAAAATTTTTAAAATTCGTCCTGTTGCAAGATTTATCATCAAAGGGATTTGTCCTCTATCCGTTATCTTTTTACACAGCAAAAAATTGTTCCATATTGTAGCGTGTCGTATGCGCATTTCATCATCCTCGCCGATGCTTTTAACCAGTCCAGAGGAATTTATTTTAAAAATTCCCGCGCCGCGGAAATTGCCGACAAAGACAATGCCACCGTTTGAAACCAATGGATAAGAAAATCCACCATCGGCGAAGGAGAGTGAGAATGCAAAAATTGTTAAAGTTGTAGATAAAATTATTTTTGTTATAATTTTCCCCATATTATTAAATAATATTTATTTCAAGTATAATTGCAACGATTTTCTCTATGCCGATGGAGGAATTGAGAGTTTAAACTTACACTTACGATAATCCGTGTTTGTCCTTATACATCAGATTGTCGGCGTAATCGATTAAAAGTTCGAGTTCGTCGGGGCGTGTGGCTGTTGCCGCTCCAATGGCAAAATCGAGCGGAAACGGATGTTTTTCTGACATCTTTATCTGCCATCTCGTCTTCAACTTGCGGAGATTGGATACGATTTCATCGAGTTCCCACTGCGATAATCCGAGGAGGAAAACTATGAATTCGTCTCCGCCGTATCTGGCGATGGGATTGTCGGGAAAATTTTCCTTCAAAAAGTCCGCGATTTCCACAAGAAGAATATCTCCCGAAGAATGTCCATAAGTATCATTTACCCTTTTCAATCCATTTATATCGACCATAATGATCGATACGGGCATTCCTTTGAGTAGAGTTTCCCGCGCCTGATTCTGGACATAATCGTCGCAGAAGCGCCTGTTATATGTTTTTGTCAGCGGGTCGCGTATCGCCTGTTCCCTGATTTGCTGATATAGTTTTGCCCTATCTATTGCAAGAGAAGCCTGCGCGGCAAGAGACGATAAAAACCATAAGTCGCGCTCGGAAAATCTGTTCACTTCCTTGCTTTCAACATCGAGAACGCCGATGATTTTACCGCCAACGATGAGCGGAACTGCCATCTCTGATTTAACATCCATATCGGTTGGAATAAATCTCGGGTCGTGTTTTACATCGGGTATTATAAGCGGTTGACCGGTGCTCGCAACCCACCCCGTGATTCCTTTTCCCACAGGAATTCTTGTGTTCATTATATCAGTTTGGAAGCCCCAGCTCACTTTCACATAGAGTTCGTTGTGTTCCTCGTCCAGCAGAAGAATTGTTGTCGCCGCAAAGCCAAAACTTTCCTGAACTATCCACAAAATCTGTTCCAGCAGCAAATCATAGTCGACAGCGGAAATCAGCACTTTGGAAATTTCATAAAGCGCCATACTTTCCTTCAATCGCTGTTCGAGGTCGTTGTAAAGTCTTCTGTTCTCAATTGCGACGGATATTTCTTCTCCGAGACCTTTCAGCAACTTTTCAAAGGTTTCATCGTTTGGAAAGACGCGGAGGGAATATAGGTGTATTCCGCCCAGAAATTCTCCCCGCTGAATCAAAGGAATTCTGATGTATCCAATAACACCAGATTTCTGCGCAATTTTTTCCAGTTTGCTCTCCTGTGTGACGAATTTTGCTTCCTCAAGAAACACAAATCCCACTTTATCCACGCGTCTTTTCATCAGTTCAGCGCTGTCAGGTGCGATGAGCGTTGATACCTCATCTATGAATTCAGATGGCATATTGTCCGTCGTTATTATGTCAACTTTGCCGTCGGGGCGGGTGATGAACGCTGCAGCGGCATAGGTGTTGAAAAATCTGTTCAATTTCTCGAGTATCCTGTGCATCAATATGTGGTCGTCTGTAACTGAATTTCCGATTGAAGCGATTTCGCGGAGAAGCGACAGACTTCGCAGGCGCGCTTCCGATTTTACAGCAATTAAAGAGGCTTCTCGCTCGAACTCGAACCGAAGTTCCTGCTGCTGTCTCCTGATTCTCTCCACTTCGGATATGAGTGGTGCAAAATCTTCCCATAAAACAGGCGGCTCACTGCTGTCGCTGTGCAAAAAGGCGGTGATTTTTCCAAACTGCCGGGATATGCTTTTGTGAAATAGCATAACGATAGCGATGGATAATATCAACGCCCCCAAAATGCCCACAGTCATCGCCCTGTTCCTGGATGCAATGCCCGGCATCACTATAAGTTCAACGAGAGTCGGAGAAAATTCTGCGGTCAGCAGATAGAACTGTCCGTTATGTTCGTATGCGCATACTATATCGGGGTGGCGAATATCGGATATGTTTTCTCTGTTTTTGCGCCATACCCACATCTCGCCATAGCGCTCAAATTCTTCCGAAAAGGAAGAAGGACTGAACTGTCGGGTTAAATAATCTTTATGAAAGAGTTCTCTGCCCCATACAAAAGAAGGTTCCCATTTCGTCTTGTTCCAGGAATATACAGTGAAGGAGCGAAGAAGGGAACGAACCAGTTTGTTCATCTCATCGGAATAATGGGGAAACACATTAGAATATCCCGAAGCGATTGCTGTCAGTATGGATGAGCAGGCGATGTATGATTGCGTCAATAGTTTTTGTTCCTTTGCCCTCTTCTTCCAGAATTCAAACAGGTAAAGCGAACCCTCTATTAAAACGAGGAGGAGGATGAAAATTATCAGTATTTGCCGATATATCTGTGCGGACGATTTCGTCGTTTTCGCCATTTTTGTGTTTCAGGTTAAAGTTTTGTTTTTACGATATTGATTTTGAATTGTTGGTTGAAAAATATATAATAATGAAACTCTTGCGCAAATTAAATTTTTTATGCATAATATAAAAGTTGAGGGAAAAATGATAGTCGAATTAAAAAGATTGAACCTGATATTTTCGCGGCTTCGTAATTTGCCAATTGCTGTGCTGGGCGATGTTATGCTGGACAGATATATCTGGGGCAATGCTGAAAGGATATCGCCTGAAGCACCTGTTCCTGTGGTCTTCGTCGAAGGTGAGACGACTCGTCTCGGCGGAGCCGCAAATGTGGCGTGGAACATAAGGGCAATTGGCGCAAAGCCACTTCTGTTCGGAGTCGTCGGTGAGGATAGATTTGCCGCGCAACTGAAGGATTTGATGAGCGAATACGACATTTCTTCAGAATATCTCGTCGTCGATGCCGGACGACCGACCACATCCAAAACGAGGATTATCGCACGCGGTCAGCAGGTTGTCAGAATTGATAGGGAAAATGTAATTGATGTGGAAAGAAGCGTTGAAAATAGACTTGTGAAATCTCTGCTCGAAACGCTTGACGATGTGGCAGGGATTGTGATTTCTGATTATGGGAAGGGAGTGATTTCCCGTGGGGTTTTGCGAAAAGTTATATCTGCTGCGAGGGAGCGTAAGAAATTCGTCGCCGTTGACCCCAAGGAGCGGCATTTTTCGCTGTACAAGGGCGTTTCGATTATCACGCCGAACAAGAAGGAAGCAGGCGAAGCGGTTGGAATAAAGATACGGGACGAAAAGTCGCTTCTTCGGGCGGGAAGGAAATTGATGAAGAAGACTGGCGCAGAAAACATCCTGATTACGAGGGGCAGCGAAGGGATGAGCCTTTTCTACGGCGATGGCGAAGTGGAGCATTTCCCCACGATGGCAAGGCAGGTTTACGATGTCACTGGCGCAGGCGATACGGTTGTCAGCGTGTTCACAGCGACATTATCCGCAGGGGGAACGCTGCGCGAAGGTGCGATTATATCTTCTCACGCCGCAAGTGTGGTGATTGGCAAACTGGGAACGGCAGTCGCTTCGCCGAAGGAAATAATTACAAGCATAAAGCAGGAAATTTCCCGACGGAGGAATTCTAAATGAAGAAAATACTGATTCTGTCATTTCTTGGGATGGTTCTTTTGTGTTCTGCTCAACAGAGGAGTGTTCGCGTTGACACTCCCGAAGGTATTGTGCAGATTTACGGAGTGCGGGAAAGTGTGTATGTGGAAACTATCATAGAAAATATACACCGCAGAATTGCAGAACTGCGCAGCCTGTATGATACGATTCCCGAATGCTATGAACTGATTTCGCCAGCAGTCGCGCAGATTGAGATGCTTATTCTTCTGCTCCCAAGGTGCATAATGGTGACTCCCATTGAAGTGGAGCAGATAAATCCGATGTCTGCGGAAGCGTTTGCCAATTTTCTTCTCCTGCTGGAAAATGAGCCTTTTGCAGATGATAGATTACTATTGTTGAAACAGGTGCTGGCTAAAAATTATCTTACTACATATCAATTGGCGAGCATTATAGACAAGTTCGCATTTTCGGATGATAAATTAAAGGCAGTAAAAATTGCGCTGCCGCGGCTTGTTGACCCCGAAAATGCCTTCATTTTGCGTGATAAATTCGAATTTGACCAAGATAAACAGAAGTTTATGCAGATGATTTCGGAGTGAGGTATGTTTGAGATAATCGTGGAAGAACATTTTAGCGCGGCGCACAGGATAGAAGGGTATTCTGGCAGTTGTTCCAATTTGCACGGACATAACTGGCTTGTGCAGATGTGCTTGCGCACAAAGAGTTTGAACGAAATCGGTATGGCGCTCGATTTCAGGGAAGCAAAGAAGTTATTGAAAAAAGTTCTGGAAAAACTCGACCACACTTTCCTGAACGATAATCAATTTCTCAAAGGCGAAAATCCCACTGCGGAAAGAATTGCGAAGGCAATATTTGACGAGATTTCTCTGGAAGTTGAGGATGGTATTGAAGTAGCGCATATAACTGTGTGGGAATCGAATTCCACTGCCGTGCGATATTCCAGAGAATAGGTTTATGAATGCTTTAATGATATCTTGAATTCCACGCAGGATTTTCTTCAGCGAATGGATTTAAATATTTAAAATGTTTTGCAATTCTGCATATATATCGCTCTTAAAAAATCTTCGGGGAATTATTTTCGGCGGCGCAGACGAAGGCGAAAGCGAATCGATAAAATGGCTGCTGAAACATTTCCGCTATCGGGAATTGGGCGTTCCACCTGCGCTGTGGGATAAAATCCCTCAAAGGGGAAAAATACGCCACATTGAATATCCCTTTCCAGATTGTGAACAAAGTATAGAAGTGTTATCTCGTTCGGCGAATGCGAATTTTTCTGTTGTGGAATCGATAGGTTTTTCGAGCATTTTTGCCGCGCCGCTTTTGTTGTTGTCGCAGAAATCTGCGGAAATGGTGAGAAAATTTGCCCTGTATGTATTTCGCGCAGAAATCCCCGAAAATGATAGGGATATGAAGCGGAACATTCGTCTGTGCGACTATGCGATGACGGATTTGTATGCAAGGTCTGTGGAACAGGCAAATCGCGTGCTTTTGGGCGAAATAAAGGTTGAAGATGCCATAATTTCGCGGAGGACGATGGCAAAGGAGGACGGAAGGAAAAGGTTCTGGCGTCTCGGAGACGGCACACAGGGAAAACCGTTTGTCCTCTATCTCGACCTTTTCCCTGTAATTATGAAAATGGATGAGGATATGAAAAACTGTCCGCTGACCGCAATAGTTCCGGCGATATGTGTGCAGAAGAGCTGATGTGTTTAATTAAGATTGTGTATTATTCGATTTTAGCCCGTCTGGAAAGTTGCAGATGCAATGTGCTTCTGGAATGAGCGGTTTGTGTAAAAAAACATTTTCAAGGTGTGGTGTGAGCGATATATTTATCAATATGAATGTCGATGATGGCATAGAACTTTTCGGTGTTCCTCACGAAGAATTGGAAGATTTTTTCGAATCCATCGGTGAAAGGCGCTTTCGTGCGAGGCAGGTCTGCAAGTGGATTTATGGCAGAGGTGAGTTTGATTTTTCAAGGATGACCGACCTTCCTGCCGAACTGCGAAAGAAACTTTCAGAAATTTCAAGAATCACACTTCTCGACGCCGTTGAAGTCGCCCGCGCTGAAGATGGTTCCGCAAAATTCCTGTTTTCGGACGATGAAAACAGATTTTTCGAGGCGGTATATATTCCCGATGAGAGGAAAAACAAGCACACAGTTTGCCTTTCGTCGCAGGTTGGGTGCAAGTTTGGGTGTAAATTTTGCGCCACAGGGAAAATGGGATTTTTGAAAAATCTCACATCTACGGAAATTATCGGGCAATTGCACTATGTCAGGGAATACATTCGTCAGGGCGGGAATGATTTGACAAATGTCGTGTTTATGGGTATGGGCGAACCCTGTGATAATATCGATGCCGTTCTCGATGCAATATCCGTAATAGTCAGCCAGTTCGGTTTTGGGCTTGGCCATCGAAGGGTGCTTGTTTCCACCGTCGGGATTCCCGAAGGTATTGAGGCAATTATGAAAAGCGGACTGCGGCCTAAACTCGCTATCTCCTTAAACGCCCCTGACCAGAGGAAAAGGGAAAAAATTATGCCCGTTGCGAAGAAATATCTGATTGATGAACTGATGAAGATAGTTCCGGAGTATGCAAGGTATTCAAAGCGGTGGGTGACATTTGAATATGTTATGTTCAGGGATTTTAACGATTCGCTTGAGGATGCGAGGGAATTGCTTCGTCTGATAAAAAATCTTCCCGCGAAGGTTAATCTCATTCCGTTCAATCCCGTCGCTGGCGTGGAATTTTATCCGCCCGACGATAGGATTGTCCTTCGCTTTCAGAGTTATCTGCTTGCCAATTCGGTGGTTGCGACGATTCGCAGGTCGAAGGGGCGCGATGTCTCGGGTGCCTGCGGTCAACTTGCAGGAAAATATTCTCTGCGCTGATTAGAAGATTTTTGCTATTTGATGAACTTTGCCAGCCACGATTTTTTAAAAATCACGGCGCTCGTGGGGCAGATTTCGTGGCAGCACAGACATCTTATGCACTTTTTATAATCGAACTGCGGCGCGGTTTTCCCGGCTTCCATTGAAATTGCGCTCACGGGGCAGGAGTTCTTACAGTCCCCGCACTTTATACATTTTTTTTCGTCCACATCGGGATAGACCTGCACCAGTGCGCCAAGTGAACGGGTGATGAAAGCGGGGACGAATCTCATCGCCCAGTTCGATGGTATTTTCAGGTTTATGTTTTCTGCGGGGATGCCATCGAGCCATTCAATTGCGAAATCGGGAAGGAGATTTTGTCTTTTTAGTTCTATCGTGATGGGCGCAGGAGATTTCAATCCTATGATTTTTTCCAGCGCGGCATCCATCGCAGCGGTGTCGTCAGATAAGCCGAGAATTCCTATTTTGCGCACATCTCCGGAGGATGGACCATTGCCGTCCATTCCGACGATGCCGTCGATGAAGTTGAGGCGAATTTTTTCCCGCACAGCCTTATAAACTTCAACTATCAGTCGGGCGAACTTTCTCGGCGTGGGATAGATTTTGTGAAATTCAGCCTTGCGAAATCCAGGAACGAGCCCATATAGATTTTTCGTGGCAAATGTCGTGAGGGTAAGCGAATGGGTTTTCATCTTTGGAAGATTGATTATTCCGTCCACTTCTTCCACGATTTTCGAGATGAATAATTTTTCGCCGTCGGGCAGAGTGAAGATGTTTGCGCCTTTCGTTTCGAGCGGGATTGTCTTTATATTTAATCTTTTTGCGACATCATTCATTCCTGTGTTGTTCAGGACGCGCTGTGCCCCTCGAATTGCTCCGCCTGGAGAATCCGATATTACAGGCGTTGCGCCCAAATCGATGACCACAGAAGCGACGGCTTCCACAACTGCGGGGTGCGTTGTAATCGCCCGATGTGGTTTTCGCGCAGCGAGAAGATTGGGCTTGAGCAATATCCTTTCGCCCGAGCGAATTTTTTCGCCGTAATCCAAATTTTCAAGCATCCGCAGAAATATCCTGCGAATTTTTTCCACATCGTAATCTTCGCATATAGAAAAAATCTCATCGCTCATATTTTTATTTTATTAAAAATCTTATTAAGTCTGAACTTGACTATATTATGC
>JAGHAI010000206.1 GCA_021161555.1 bacterium | reverse complement strand
AGGTAAAGCAACAGCAATTGTCGGTTTCATTTTCAACCCCTTTTTTATTTATATGATTTATTTTTTCTTTATATATGCAATTCCCACTACCTATTTTTCAAAAAATACACATTGAGAATTTATTAGGCAATGATTTTTTTGAAAAATTATTATGAATTATTCATAACTCATTTATTGAATACGAATTTCCGCTCTTTCCCGAAAGGTTTTCGTTTATGTCCGAAAGAAATTCGTTATCGTCCAAAAGATAATTCCTTATGTCCGGATAATTTCCGTTCCCGTCCGAAAGAAAATTCTTTATGTCCGGAAGATAATTTCTTTCTCCCGAGCAATAATTCCTTCTACCCGAGAGAAAATTTCTTTAGTCCGAATCTTTTACATAGAAGATTGAAGAATTTCTGCTCTGCCGTATATGGCTGTTGTAGTTTTTTTATATTTTTCTTGCTAATTTTTCTTCTGGTTTTTTTCAGGAGTATGACTGGTCGCCTGAAATTTTTCATTGCTAATTGATAATTTTGCATTGATAATTGATGAAAATAACCCACGACTAAAGTCGTGGGTTGCGACACCAAGCGAGCGATTAAAATCGTTCGCTGAATCTTTTTTTAAAAAAACCGCGCAGGCGGGGGTTAATTGATTTTCAGCGATGGATTTCAATCAATCGTGAATTTCAAAATATCTTGTTTGGCAAGTTGCAGGTGTGTTCCTCGCCAGAAAATTTTTCCACAGTCTCTGCACTGCCAGAAATCGCTGTGCGTTAGAAATGTATATCGCGGCACCCTGCCTTCAACAAGTTTCTTATCCACCTTTTCAATTTTTCCGTTGCACACAGGACAAATCACAAGATGAATCTGCGGTTCGATGCCAAAATGATTTATTATTTCCTTCAACTGCGCCCACAGTTCGTTCGCCCTGACGAGATATGCCGCCGAACCGCCTTTTCGAGCGAGTTTTCTATCTTTGGTGAGCAGTATTCTGCCTTCGAGCAAACTCATCGCAAGAAGTTCGTTGTCGTCTATTCGATTCTGGTAAAATGTATCGTAGCCGAATAATCGAAGCCATCGTGCCGTTCTGCCGAGCATCACATCCGCGGAAAATTTTAAACTATTTCTTCTGTCGCGCATATTATCGTAATGCAAATGTAATTATCACCTGAAAGAATTATTTGTATAATTTAAAAATCTTTCTGCCATCGTCCGCCGTGTAAATGTGTTCAAAGTTACTAAGCGGGGAATTTTTTAAAATAAATTTCACAAACTCATTCACATCATAATTTCGATAGGCATCTTTCATCTGTGGTTCGTCGGGCAGGTGAGGTTCAAATATCATCACATCCACATTGAGTTTTGCGAGCAAATTGGTGAGTTTGTGATAATCGTCTTCCGTCTTAAGGAAATGATGAAATATGTTGAGCGCAATCACGATGTCGAATTTCTGCCTTTCAACAATATCGGTGTCAAATATGCTCTTTTCGATTATCGTAAAATTCTTTCCCTCTGCGATTTTGATTTTTCTCATAATGTAGCACAGTTCGGTCAAAGGCTCAACGGCATAGCAATCACAACCATAATCCTCAAACCTGTGGCAGAAATATCCTATGTATGCGCCGATATCGAGAACCTTTTTGCCGATGCCGTTATATCCAACGCTCTCAACTATTGCCTTAAATCTATCCTCGCATCCGTGCTGAACGGGAATATCGCTCAAATCGGGGTGAATTGGCGGTTGATACAATCTCCCGCCTGATGTCCTCGCATATTGCAGAACATATTCGCGGAAGTTTTGCCATTCCTTATGCCTTACCACAACTTTCACGGGAATTTTTGGAATTTTCAATATCTTCGCAATCGACAATCGATGGCGACCATTTTCAAACAGAAACTGTCCATCTCTGCCTATGTTCACAGTGACCTCTTCCTTTCGCCCCGCAAAACTTTTGTCCTCATCTTCAACGATGACATCTTCGCTCAATTTGTATCCGTTCGTACGAATGCTTTCGATAAGTCTGTCGAGATAATCGAACCGTTTATCGAGTTCCTCCTTTGAAGAACATCCCCACTTCGTCTTTCCCGAATTTATATCGGACAGAACCCGACGATAAAATTTCGTGTTTTCCCATTTTTCCTTGCGAAGGATTCTCAATTCAAAGGCTTTGTATATATCGAGGTCGGTGAACTTGAAATCGGAAATATCCCAGTTTCCGCCGATAATTTTCCCTTTGTCCCTATCGGGGTCGAAAATCCTATCACGAAAAGGTATATCCCTGCCAGAAGGATTGTAATTGGTGTGATATACAATTCTCTCGGGACTTATCCAGTATATAGTATCGGGGTGAGGTATGTTATATCGTCCCAGATTTGCCCTGATTTTTGCGATAAAATTTCTCGAAAAATGGCGTGTTCGCCAGTATGATTCCCGCAAAAACTTTCCACCAGGAACTTTTTTCACTATCGTCTTCTTAATTTTTTGGTATCCAGCCATTACAACTCCAGTATTTTCATTACAATAAAAGGAACGAACGGAGAATTGTCAAGCATTGTCGATATTCGCAATATTGCACATTCACCAATATGCTAATCCACATAAATTATATGAAAACACAATAAATTATTGACACTACGGGATGTTTTTCGATATTTTAAGAAGAACTAAATACGAGGAGAACAAATATGATAGATATAAACAAGTTCACCGAATCTTCGCAAAATTTGATAATGCGAGCCATTGAAGAAGCCCAGAACAGGAAAAACCCCGAAGCAGACCCCCTGCATCTTCTGTATGTGATGGCAGACGACCGTGGCGGACTTGCGCCAAAAATATTCGGCGCCGTTGCTGTTGACCCGACAGATGTCATCGAAAAGTGCAAGCCGATACTTGCACGCCTTCCCCGACTGCAAACTCCACCGCGGGAAATACCACCATCACGGGAATTTTTAAAAATTCTGCAGGATGCGATGAACATAGCATCCGCCGTCTTCAAGGACGACTATGCCAGCGTGGAGCATCTTCTCCTTGCGATGGTAAAAAATCCAAAAACAGATGCGGGACGGATATTATCGGAGCTCGGCATCGACGAGACGAAATTATTAAAGGCGCTCAAACTCATTCGGGGACATCACCGCGTAACCGACCCTAACCCCGAAACCAAATTTGCCGCCCTTGAGAGATATGGAATAGACCTTACCGAACTTGCGCGAAAGGGAAAACTCGACCCCATCATAGGCCGCGACGAGGAAATACGCAGAGTCACCACGATACTTTCCCGCCGAACGAAGAATAATCCTGCTCTTTTGGGCGACCCTGGAGTTGGAAAGACCGCAATCGTCGAAGGACTTGCGCAGAAAATCGCCGCGGGAGATGTTCCTGAATCTCTGCACAACACGCGAATTGTGCAACTCGATATGGGGTCTCTGGTTGCTGGAACGAAGTTCCGCGGCGAGTTTGAAGAACGATTGAAGAGTTTCGTCAAAGAAGTCGTGGAAAGCGAAGGGAAAATCATTCTCTTCATCGACGAGATGCACACCATAGTTGGCGCTGGTTCTGCGCAGGGTTCCCTCGATGCCGCAAATATGCTGAAACCGCCGCTTGCCCGCGGGGAACTGCGCGCTATTGGAGCCACAACCGTAGATGAATATCGAAAATACATCGAAAAAGACCCCGCTCTCGAGAGAAGATTTGCCCCCGTTTACATTTCCGAGCCATCCATCGAGGATACGATTTCCATTCTCCGTGGCTTGCGCGAAAAATTCGAGATACATCACAGGGTGAAAATCAAGGACGAAGCGATTGTGGCGGCGGCAAAATTATCCGCAAGATACATAACTGATAGGTATCTCCCCGACAAGGCGATAGACCTGATTGACGAGGCATCGGCGAGATTGCGCATAGACCTGTATTCCGTTCCGAAACCGCTCGACGAAGTTATCAAGAAAATTCGTCAACTGCAACTTGAAATAAAAGGACTTGAGCGCGAACCCGAATCTGCCGATAAAGTGAAGGAGATGAAAAAAGAACTCGCCGAACTCGAGGAAAGGAGAAAAACTCTCGAAGCGCAATGGCACAGCGAGAAGGAAATTATTGGAAAAATCAGCGACATAAAGCGGAAAATCGACGATGCGAAATTTGAACTCGAACAGGCGCAGCGCGCAGGAGACCTCGAAAAAGCGGCGAGAATTCAATACGGCGCGCTGGTTGAACTTCAAAAAATGCTCGAAGAACAGCAGAAGAAAATTGCGGAAATCCAGAAGGACGGAAAACTTTTGAAGGAAGAAGTCGATGAGGAAGATGTGGCAAAGGTTCTATCGGAATGGACAGGAATTCCCGTAAACAGGCTTACGCAGACGGAGAGGGAAAAACTTCTGCATCTTGAGGAGGAACTTCACAAGCGCGTGGTTGACCAGAATGAAGCAGTCGAAGCGGTTGCACGGGTCGTTCGTTCTGCAAGAGCAGGCCTCACCGACCCGAACAGACCAAACGGTTCGTTCATATTTCTCGGCTCAACGGGAGTTGGCAAGACGGAACTTGCGAAGGCGCTGGCAGAATCGCTTTTCGATACGGAAAAGGCGCTCATCCGCATCGATATGTCCGAATATATGGAAAAGCATTCCGTCAGCAGGCTCATCGGCGCGCCGCCAGGATATGTGGGATACGAAGAAGGCGGACAACTCACAGAAGCAGTCCACAGAAAACCATTCTCCGTCATCCTGTTCGACGAAATAGAAAAGGCACATCCCGAGGTGTTCAACATCCTTCTTCAAGTTCTCGACGACGGAAGATTAACCGACAACAAAGGACACACAATCGATTTCCGAAATACTATTTTAATAATGACATCAAATCTCGGCGCGAGGCTGATTGTCGAAAACATCGAAAATATAACAGAAAAGAACAGAGACGAAGTCCACAAGCGGATTTCCTCACAGTTGAAGGAACTGCTCCGAAAAAATCTTCCACCTGAATTTTTAAACAGAATTGATGAAATTATCATCTTCAAACCGCTTATGATTTCTGAAGTAAAGGAAATAGTGAAGTTGCAGTTTGAACGGGTTCGCAGTCGCCTATTTGAACAGGGGATGGATGCGAAGTTGACCGATGCCGCCGCAGAACTACTCGCTCAACACGGATATGACCCCATCTTCGGCGCAAGGCCTGTTAAGCGCACAATCGAGATGGAAGTGGCGCAGAAAATCGCATCGATGATACTGACAGGACAACTGCAGGAAGGAGATGTGGCAGTGGTCGATGTGGAAGACGGCGAAATAGTGGTGAAAAAATAGAAAATATTCCGCAGGATTTTTAAAAACTTAATTTTTACGGTGAAGAAAAATTATTGAGGGTGTAAAATAGATAGATGAAAAGAAATGTTATGCGGGATTTTT
>JAGHAI010000016.1 GCA_021161555.1 bacterium | reverse complement strand
TTTCTAAAATGCTCATTAGAAACACAATGTTTCAAAAGTCCTGATAAAGTAACTATAATAGGTTTGTAAGGCAATAGAGAGATTAGAAAACACGCAAACAGGATATGGAATTATTAAGCCAGATTTGTTACCCTACAAACCAATCATAGTTACCTTATCAGGACTTTTGAAATATTGCACCTCCCATGAGCATTTTAGAAAATTAGATGCATGGTACTGGAGTTCAGTATTTACCGGAAGGTATGCAGGTTCGAGTGATACTGCAATTAAACAAGATTTTGACCAAGTGAAAGAGTGGTTAAATGAAAATGATAAAAAGCCAGAAGTTGTAAGAGAAGCAGAAAATAGGATTATAGATTTAGAATTAAGAAAAATAACGAAGGGTGCATTATATAAAGCCATCTTAAATATAATAGCATTACATGGTGCGAAAGACTTCTTTACAGGACAATCTATCGAACTGATAAAACTGAACGATCACCATATTTTCCCCAAGAAATCCGGTATTAAGCTTACAAATGAAAACTGTATTTTGAATAGAACGTTAATCAGTGACGCCACAAATAAAAGGATTTATAGAAAGAAACCTTCGGAATACCTGAAAGAAATGCAGAATATATTTGATGATTGGGATAGAATAAGCGATATTCTTAAAACACATATAATTGATGGAAATGCCTTAAAATGTATGCAAAATGATAACTACGAGGAATTTACAAAATACAGAGAAGAAACAATTAAAAGGGAGATGAAAAAAAGAATTAAAATATAATTAAGATTAAACAATGTTTAGGATTATATCATAACTTATAACAGTCGATATATTGGATATGCTCCACCTGAATTTAAAGAAATCGTATCTTTTGTATCTAAAGATTGGATAAATCACGAAATCGAAATATTGATATGAAAATCGGGATTTTTGGCGGGACATTTGACCCGCCACACTGGGGACATCTTCTTCTTGCGGAGTTTGTCAGGGATGAGATGGGACTTGATAGGGTTCTGCTCGTTCCTGCGCTTTTTCCACCGCACAAGGAAGACCGCATAATAACCGATGCGCAGTTGAGACTTGAGATGGTAAAAATCCTCTGCGGAAACGACCCATACATACGCCCCAGCGATGCCGATTTAGTCCACGGAAGAAAACCATCCTACACAATTGACCTGCTGGAAGATTTTTTTAAAAAATTTCCTGGCGATGAGTTTTTTCTCATCGTTGGCGGAGATTCCGTAGTCGAGTTCACCACCTGGCACAGATGGGATGAAATTTTAAGCAGATGCGTTGTCGTGGCACTTCCGAGACCTGGTCGTGATTTTTCCAGTGCCGATAGAAGGGTGCTGGATGCAGTTAAAATTCTAAAAAGTCCGCTAATCGAAATTTCCTCCACGGAAATCCGAAGAAGAGTGTGCGAAGGGAAATCTATTCGATTTATGACCACAGAAGAAGTGGCGAAATTTATTGCCGAAAAAAAGTTGTATTCTGCGAACAAATAGCAACATCACTTAATGTAAACAATTCTTCTGGAAGTTGTCCGATTATTTTCAAAAATCGCTTTCACAAAATATATTCCCGACGATATGGATTTGTCGGGTGTCCAGGTAAACTGCCGTTCTGCATTGTCCTTTGAAATAGTGTTTTCTGAAGAAATTTTCAGGACTGCATTTCCGCGCAGGTCGTAGATAAGCAGGTTGAAATCCGCCATTTCAGTGGATTATTTAAAATGTATCGCAAACGCTTGATAGGCGGATATTTACCTGATTAAGCACGCTCTCGACACCTGCACTCCGTCTCTGGTTTGCAGCCGCACGAAATAAATTCCGCTCGGCACATCTGCGCCGCTGTTGTCGGTTCCGTTCCAGCGAAGTTCAGTTATCCCATAATTCATACTGCCGTTCCACAATGTGGCAATCGTTCTTCCGCCGATGTCGATTATTTTCACATCGGCAAAACCGCGTTCGCTCATATATACAGGGATGATTGTCGCGGCGTTGAACGGGTCGGGATAGTTGGGCAGAAGCATAGTCGGTTTTGGCGCGATTTTCTGTCCTTCGGAAATCTTTGTGGCATAGTAATCGAAGCAGTAGGTTGCGCTGTCGGGGTCGTGTCCACCTGCGTAGCACGCATCGTCGAGGAAAAGGCAGATGTGATATGTCTCAAAGTCCTCAAATTCCACAGTGCTGCCGCTCCAGAAGATGACTTCTCCGTCGCCAAACCAGAAATTTGCCGAAGAATCGGGATAGTCAAATTCCCAGAGCAGCGATGTTCCAGAAGAATCGTAGATGTAGAGCGATGCGTTGTTGGAATCCACAATACCCAGTTCGTTCGTGAAGTAAAAGTGAAACACCACAGAATCGAGTTCAGCAGTGTCTGGCGGTTCCCAGGTGGAAAATACATCTTCGCCCACCGAATCTATCACCGGCGGGGACAGGTCCACGACAAATGTGCTGCAGACCGGTTCTGCGAGCGCATATCCATAGTAGTCGGCAGCGGAATCGACGCAGATTGTTATGTAATCCCCGGCGAGCCACGGAGTTGGCGGATAGAAACTGACGATATTGTATGTCCCATCGTATTCGAGTTCGTCGTCGTCCGTTGTATATTCAGTTCCATCCACACTGACTACGATGGAAGATTCGTCAACGCCGTCCCTGTCGTAGATGTACACATCGAGCTGTGCATCGTCCGAGCAAATGCTTGTTCCGCTGAACGGAAATTCCACAGTTGGCGGTTCGACAACTGCCGAGAAGTTGAAGCAGTATTCATCCATCCAGTTGGCATCGCCCATATCGGGGGAATCGCAGGCGTTGACGCAAACTTCGACATCGCCGCTTAGAGAAATGCCGGCAATTTCGGCGTCCCACGAAAGAATTCCGCCGGTGTAATCGACAGCATCGTCGTCGATTGTGTATTCTATGCCGGCGACTTCGATGGTGATGGAATCCACATCGACGCCAGATAAGCTGTCGTATAAGTTTATTTCGATTGTTGGATATTCTGTGCCCACGGTATCGCCGTCGGCGGGGTCGGTTCCCGTGATGACAGGCGGCGTCAGGTCGATGACAAATTCCCAGGCGGGATAGTGATACTCCGGCGGGTCCAGAGGTGTGCCCAATGTATCTTCCGCTGCAATTACAGCAACATCAACGGCATAGCCATTATCCCAGCTCACTGCGGGTGAATGGACGATGATAGAATCGCCGGTATGGAAATCCGATGGTGCGCCGAAAACTTCACCGTCAACCTGATATTGCACGGTGGAAACATTTATTCCATTGCCGTCGTAAAGATAAAATGTTATGTCCGGGTTCGGGATTGCGACGAACCATCCGTCGCCCGGCGCAATCGGGTGCGCTCTTGGACCGTGTGCATTCATCGTGAATGACCATTCGGGCAGTTCGCTCTCATCGGTGCAGTTGGGTTCGCCATAATCGGGTGCATCGCACAGCTGGTCGAGGGAAATTGTAATGTCCCCATCGGGCCAGCGCCAGCCCGATACTTCGGGGTCTATCCACAGCATAGTGTCTTCTGCAGGACTCCAGGCAAGAGGTCCATCGGGGAATGAGTCGGTATGTGTGCATTCGTCGTCGGTGATAGTGACTCTAACGAGCATCGTATCAATTCTGCGGCTTATGTTATCCCTGAAATATACATAGGCATCGAAAAGCGAATCGTTGATTATGGTGTCGTCCGGAGGATAATATCCACGAATTATAGGCGCGGAGAGGTCATAGGTAAATCGGCAGTTAACTGTGTCCTGCAATGGGCATCCGTGATAATCGTATGTTGGTGTGAGACGATACCACAGAACTGAGCCGTCCGAGTGGGACACATTTTCCCAATATAGTGTGTCATTTTCGTATGTTATGCCTGCGATGCCTGGGTGCAGGTCGGATATGACTTCGCCGATGGCGTTTAGAAATTGCCAGTGTATTGAATAGGGCGCGACTGTGGTGTCGTCGTCAGTGATGTATATGGCGAGCGGCTGAATGGCGTTGCTCGTGAATGTTCCAGAGTCGGGATATGCGATATCTGCGGTGGGACCAATGTATGTCGCGCCGGGAACCCATATTGACCCGGCAACAATGGTGGTTGTGACTTCCAGAGTTCCTGCTTCGCCAAGGGTTTCAGCACTTGCATAGAGGGTATAATATATGAATTCGCTGATTTCAGGGCGAGCGGAATCGGGGATGTAAATCTGCCAGGAAACAGAT
>JAGHAI010000040.1 GCA_021161555.1 bacterium | reverse complement strand
GATAGAGCGACGGTTTCCTAAACCGTAGGCAACAGGTTCGAATCCTGTCGGGGGCAGGTGTTTATTCCAAAACGAAAGACCAAATCCATCGCGAATTTTGTATCCTTTCCCTTGATAAGGGGGAACAGAGGCACATTAGCATCACTTGAGCGCATTTTTCATTGTTAATTATTCATTGTTAATTTTGCATTTTTAATTTTTAACCTTATATTATCGAACTATGTCTTCCTCAAACCCGATAAGGACAATCTGGCTCGACGAACCACAGCGCATATTTGAAGCAACTGCGGTTACAATAGGCAGTTTTGACGGAATACATCGCGGACACTGCGAGATTTTACGGCGTCTGGAAAAAATAGCAGACGAAAGGAATCTTTTGCCAATACTTCTCACATTCGACCCACATCCGAGATTAGTTCTCACGGGGGATATTTCCGTTTTAACCACCGTTTCGGAAAGAGAAATCTTGCTTCGGCACTCAAAAATATTCTCAATCGTTCACATCAGATTCACACCAAAAATAGCTTCGCTTTCGCACAAAGATTTTGTGGAGCGATATCTTCTGTATTCGCTTGGAGCAAAGTACATCATCGTTGGATATGACCACCACTTTGGAAAAAATAGGGGAGGCAATTCCCTTTCACTGCGACAATTGGGGAAAAGGTATGGTGTGGCTATAGAGATAGTCGAACCCATCAAACTTGATGGGGAAATTATAAAGAGCAACACGATAAGAACTTTAATATCGCATGGGAAAATAGAGCGGGCGAACTTTTTTCTGGGACATCCATACATAGTGATGGGCAAATGCATCGCGGGTCGTGGATTGGGAAGCCACATAGGTTATCCGACGGCAAACTTAAAATTTCCATCGCAAAAGCTTCTTCCCCCCGACGGAGTTTACGCCGCAACAGCCACAATCCTGCCTCAATCTGAGGATAAAATCGCGATGGTTTATATCGGCAGAGCGCCGACATTCAGCCTGCCGCAGAGAATGTTCGAAGTGCACATCTTTGACCACGACGGCAGCCCACTATACGGCAAAAATATCGTTGTGAAACTACACAAATTTATCCGCGAAGACCGTTCGTTCAAATCTGTGGATGAATTAAAGCGGCAAATAGACGATGATGCGATGAGAACAAAGCAGATTTTTAAACTTCAACGCTGACTCTTTTCTTTTCCGTCTGGTAAAAAAACGACCTCAACGGGATTTGAACCCGTGTTACAGGCTTGAAAGGCCTGTGTCCTGACCTGGCTAGACGATGAGGTCGTCTGAAAAAATTTTACCATCTATAATGAGCAAAGGCGCGATTTGCTTCCGCCATTTTGAGCGTATCCTCTTTTTTCTTGATTGCACCGCCCTGATTGTTTGCCGCATCCTCAAATTCGGCGGCAAGTTTTGCGGACATTCCGTGGTCGCCACGCTTCAGGGAACTTGCTATCAGCCATCTTATGGCAAGAGATATCTGTCTGTCGGGGCGCACTTCCACAGGAACCTGATATGTCGCTCCGCCAACACGACGGGAACGAACCTCAAGCGGAGGCCTCACATTTTGTATCGCCCTCTCGAAAACATCAATACCTCTCTTGCCGCCCTTCTGTTCAATCAGGTCAAGTGCATCGTAAAATATCCTCTGCGCAACGGACTTTTTGCCGTCCTTCATCAGAGCATTTATAAACTTCGTGACAAGAACACTACCATAACGATAATCCGGCGACAATTGTCTCTTTTGCGGTCGTCTCCTCCTCGGCATATTTCCTCCATATACTTTTTCTTCTTTTTGAATAAATCAAAAAAATGTTTTGATTGCGTAAGAAGTCAAGATATTTTTAACTCAAAACGAAAAATTCTCTTTGATATTCCTTTTTTTATATTTAATTTTTGAAAAATTTTTACGGAGTTAATATGGTCAAACAGGATATTATAACACTTTCCACGGAGCCAGATAACATATACGATATATCACATTCAATCGATAAGTTTCTATCGTCGATTGGAGCAAAGGACGGAGCGCTAATCGTATTCGCCGTCGGTTCAACCTGCGGAATTACCACAATAGAATACGAACCAGGATTAAGAAGAGATTTTCCAGAGATGCTGCAAAAAATTGCGCCGAAGGGACACTATCATCACGACGCTACCTGGGGCGATGGAAATGGGCATTCTCATCTGCGCTCATCTCTGGTGGGAACTTCTCTCACAATTCCAGTTATAAATGGGAAAATCGCCACAGGAACCTGGCAACAGGTCGTATTTTGTGAATTCGATGTCAGACCGCGAAGCAGAAAAGCGATAGTAATGTTCATCGGAGAGACCAACTGATAAAAAAATTGAGGGGGTAAATATGGATGTGAAAATAGAAGCATTGCCGCTGGAATTTCCCGATGGGTGCAATATAATTCTGGGACAGGCTCATTTTATAAAGACGGTGGAAGATATATACGAAACAATGGTCACCTGCAACGCAGACGCAAAGTTCGGGCTTGCATTTTCCGAAGCATCGGGTGCGCGACTGGTGAGAACAGTGGGCACAGATGACGAGTTGACGGAAATTGCTGCAAAGAACATAGAAAAACTCGGCTGTGGACACTCGTTCCTGATTATTTTAAAAAATTCCTATCCGATAAATTATCTGCCTCGTCTGAAGGATATTCCGGAAGTAGTCAACATATATTGTGCAACGGCAAATCCTGTGATGGTAATAATCGGCAGGACAGAACAGGGCGGCGGGATACTGGGCGTCGTCGATGGCGCACCACCCGTGGGCATCGAAGGCGATGAAGACATCGAATGGCGAAAGAATTTTTTGAGAAAGACGCTAAAATATAAACTTTAGGAATTAAGATGGCAAAGCGGAAGCATAAGCCGAAAGAGGAAAAGCCTTATCGTCCAAGCGGGTTTGAAACTCTCATCATAGCGCTTGCCATTGCGCTCATTTTGCGCGCAACAGTCATCCAGGCGTTCAACATACCATCGGGTTCTATGGAAGATACCTTACTCGTGGGCGATTTTCTGCTCGGCGAAAAGATAACATTTCGGTTTCGCAATCCTCGACCTGGCGAGATTGTGATATTCGAACATCCCAAAGTGAAAGGACGAGAACTGATAAAACGCTGTGTCGCAGTTGCGGGAGATACTGTTGAAGTTGTGAATAAAGTGCTATATGTGAACGGCAAAAAATTTCCCGACCCACCGAAATCGAAACATATCGACCCCAATATATATCCAAGGCAATATACTCCCAGAGACAACTTCGGTCCGTTTGTTGTGCCGCCGAATTGTATCTTTATGATGGGCGACAACAGAGATAATTCCGAAGATTCCCGTTTTTGGGGTGCATTACCGCTGAAAAATGTGAAGGCAAGGCCGTTGTTTTTATACTTTTCCATTAGCCCGGGTCCTCATCCTGTTCAGGTCAGACGAAATATAGATATATACATTTCACTTTTGAAAAGCCTGTTTCACTTTCCCCCGCTCGTAAGACCGATGCGGATTGGTATGATTATAAAATAGGCGAGTCTGAAGATTCAGTGCCTGAAACCAAAAGAACAAATTCCCCGCGAGGAGCATTTTTTTGAAAATGCTCGATAAGTTCGCTAAATCTGCCCGAAATCACTTCCTCGTGAATTTTAGATATTTCGCGCACAACTGCGCAATTTCTGTCGCCGAAAATTTTTTCCCCATCTACGAGCGTTTTCACAATCCTGTGTGGGGACTCGTAGAAAACCATTGTAAACGGGAAATCGACTAAATTTTTAAAAATTCTTCGACGCTTCGTCGGCGACGATGGGATGAAACCGAGAAATAAAAACTTATCGCATCTCAATCCCGACATAATCACAGCAGGGATGAGCGCATTTGCACCGGGAAGAACAGCAGCATAAAATCCATTTTCCTGTGCGGCGGCAATAATTTCTGCGCCCGGGTCGGAAAGCCCCGGTGTGCCAGAATCACTTATGTAGGCAATTTTTTTGCCATCCTTCAAAAGTGAAAGAATCTCGTCAACTTTTCTGGAAATATTGTGGCTGTGCAGTGATTTAAGGGGCTTTTTTATGTCATACTTTTCGAGCAGGATTCTTGCACGGCGCGTATCTTCGCAGAAAATTATATCCACATCCGAAAGAACTTCTATGGCGCGCAGAGTTATGTCGGAAAGATTGCCAATTGGCGTCGGCACGAGGAAAAGCCTGACATCGGAATTTTTTAAAATTTTCATATACCTCGATGTTGAAAGGATGATAAATTGGCGCAAATCAATCAAAATTGCCAATTAGTAGTTCAACTGCCTTAATGCTCGCTCCACCTTAAAAACAAAGAAGAATTATTCGTTCCCGCCGATTATACAGAAATTCTTCTCCTTCTGGAATTTTAAGTAAAACTCTACCTTCATCTCGTCTTCGTTCTTCTGAGAAATATATATCAGCCCATAAGTCTTGTCAGAAGTGTGAAGAGGTTCATTCTGTCTGAATGTGACGACCTCCAACATATCTCCCTCGCCGACAATTTTAATGTAATCTACGAAACTCGTATCACTTTCGTAATACGGCGTGAGAACCTTCCAGTCCTCAAAATCCTGCATAGATAGCCCTGAACCAAGCTTTTTGAATTTCGTGTAAAACGCGTGACTCCA
This sequence comes from bacterium, assembly GCA_021161555.1. Lineage (GTDB taxonomy): Bacteria > UBP14 > UBA6098 > B30-G16 > B30-G16 > JAGHAI01. The sequence goes on along the minus strand of JAGHAI010000040.1, from coordinate 5,916 downwards.
CCTTCCCTCTTCAACTATCTTCTGCGGACTGTTCAAATAAAAAAGGCTATCCATATATAAATCAATAGAATCGGCATAATATTCATTTTCAGCATAACCATATTCATGTCTATAATTGACAATAATGTACCGTGTTGGTGTAAATACAGTATCAACTACAATAGAATCACTGCTCACAGTATCAGTACATATTCTCATCAGTGTATCTATTCTTAGTGCGCAAAATTCAAAAGCTTTAAGGGAAAAACTATAATTAAACTCATTTAGTTCGGGCATTGTTACAAAACGGACTTTACTTTCGCTGTTCTCATCGTATGCGCTCACTGCATAAGTTCCAAGAAATTCGGGAGTATCCACAATCGATGTCTGCGACGATGGAACATCTGCAATAAGCTCGCTTTCAAAGCGAACACGATACCCTTCCACATCGGATGGGCTTTGCATCCAGCTTAAGGTGATAGAACGGTCATCATCGTTTATCATAAGCACAGGCGACGACGGCGGCTCGGGAACGGAAGGACTTTCATTCCCCGAACAGCTCAAAAATATCAACGGGAAAAGCAATGTTATTATGGCAAAAACTGCGATTCGCATATATAAACCTCCCTGAAATTTTTAAACATTATTATCTTAAATACACAATTTTCTTCGTCATAGATTTTCCATCATCCATCACCGCTCTGACGAAATACACACCCGATGGATTAAATCAAAGGCAACCAATTCATATTCAGCTATAACAAGCAGGAACCGACAACTTTTTCAAACCACATTCCTGCCAGAAATTTTTCTCATTCCTTCAGCAGGCTTTCCTGGTTTTCGTTTTTTTCGTTTTCCCGTTCAATAACTCTGGCAAGCCCCGTCAACTTTTGCCCTGCGGTCAGGGATATAAGTTTTACGCCCTGCGTTGCCCTGCCAATTGTGGAAATTCCGCTTGCATCAATTCTGATAAGCACGCCGTCGGAATTCACCAGAACAACCTGGTCGCCTTCGGATACTTCGATTGCACCGACAACTTTGCCCGTCCGTTCAGTGACTTTCATAGCAATGATACCCATTCCAGCGCGCTGCTGAACGCGGAATTCCTTTGCCTTCGTTCGTTTTCCGAAGCCATTTTCCGATGCGAAGAGTATCGTTCCTTCGGGGTTTTTGATGACGACCATCGCCACCACTTCGTCATCATTTCGCAGCCGTATCCCGTGGACGCCGCGCGCCGTCCTGCCCATCGAACGAACCTGTTTCGCTGGAAATCTTATGGATTTGCCCTGCCTGGTTATGAGCATCACATCTTCTGCCCCCGATGTTATCTGGCAGTCAATAAGTTCGTCATCTTCGGGAATGCCAATTGCAATTATGCCGTGCTTTCGCACATTCGCGAATGCGGAAAGTTGCGTCCGCTTGACAAACCCTTTTTTCGTGGCAAAGAAAATGTATTTGTCATCCGAAAATTCGCGCACAGCCACCGTCGATGCGATGAAATCGCCCTTTTCTATCTGCAGAAGATTTACGATTGCCGTGCCGCGAGAATATCTGCCCGCTTCAGGGATTTGATACACCTTGAGAGCGAATGCTTTTCCCTTCCGCGTGAGAAACAGCATCGTATCGTGGCTGCTCGGCACGAAGAGTTTTTCCACAAAATCTTCTTCCTTGGTGGTCATAGCGGTCTTTCCGCGTCCGCCGCGGCGCTGCGACTGATACGCCGAAATCGGCATCCGCTTGATGTATCCGCCGCGAGTCACGGAAATTACCATATCTTCATCCGCTATAATATCCTCTATGTCGATTTCGCCATCGTCGTCGAGAATTTGCGTTCTGCGCTCATCCGCGTAATTCTTCTTTATTTCTGCAAGTTCATCCGATATTATTTCGAGAATTTTGCGCGGAGAAGCGAGAACTTCTTCAAGATATGCGATAAGTCTGCGAATATCATCCAGTTCTGCGATGATTTTTGACTGTTCGAGGGAAGTCAATCTCGCCAGTCGCATATCCAAAATAGCCTGTGCCTGCACCTCCGAAAGGGAAAGGGATTCCATCAAGCGCCGCCTTGCTTCTGGTGTGTCCTTGCTGCTGCGAATTATGTCAACGACGAGGTCGATATTATCAAGCGCAGTTTTTAAACCAACGAGTATATGTTCCCTTTCCTTTGCCTTTCGCAGTCGGTATCTGCTTCTGCGGATGACGACCTGTTTTCTGTGGTCAAGGTATGCTTCGAGCATTTCTTTGAGGTTCATTTCTACGGGTCTTCCGTCGCGCAGGGCGAGGAAAATAATCCCATAGGTCATCTGTAGCCGCGTGAGTTTGTATAATTTATTTGCCACGATTTGCGGCATTTCGCCCCGCTTGACTTCGATGACGATGCGCATACCTTCCCTGTCGGATTCGTCCCTGATGTCCGCAATTTCCTTTAACTTTTCCATCTGGACGAGCTGGACGATTTGTTCGATGAGCAGTGTTTTGTTGAGCTGATAAGGAATTTCAGTGATTATGATTTTGTCCCTCGCGCCGCGCTGTCCCTGTTCGATATAAAGCCGCGCTCGCATCTGGATTTTTCCGCGTCCTGTCTCGTATGCTTCACGAATGCCGCTTCGCCCGACGATAAATCCCGCCGTGGGAAAATCTGGACCTGGCAGAAATCTCATCAGTTCGGCGATTGTGCATTGAGGATTTTCGATGAGATACTGCAGCGCATCAATTATTTCGCCGAGATTGTGCGGCGGTATATTTGTCGCCATACCAACGGCAATTCCCGATGCTCCGTTTACGAGAAGATTGGGAAACTTTGCAGGCAGACATTTAGGTTCCTGCAAGCTGTTGTCGTAATTCGGAACGAAATCGACGGTCTCCTCCTGAATTTCTGCGAGCAGTTCTTCTGCCAATTTTTTCATCCGAACTTCCGTATATCGCATAGCGGCGGGAGAATCTCCGTCGATGGAGCCAAAGTTCCCCTGACCATCGATGAGTGGATACCGCAGAGAAAAATCCTGCGCCATACGGACAAGAGCGTCGTAGATTGCGTCGTTTCCGTGGGGATGATATTTACCCATCGTATCACCGACTATGCGGGCGGATTTTTTGTATGGCTTGTTGTGAGTATTCCCCATCTCCTGCATAGCATAGAGTATTCTCCGCTGGACTGGTTTCAGCCCATCGCGGACATCGGGAAGCGCCCTGCCGACGATGGTGCTCATCGCATAGTCGAGGTAGGAATGTTTCATCTCCTCTTCAATATCGACCGGAATGATTTCCTGTTGTGCTGATTCAAAAGGCAATTTTATCCCCTCATTTATTATTTTAGAACATTTCCATATCTTATTGTGTTAATATCTACATCCCATTTTGCAATCAGAATTTTTCTGCCATCATAATATTCTAAAATATCCTCTCTGTTGTAATCGTGAATTAATCTGTTTAAAAAATAACTCCATCCCGAAGGAGAAATTATAAATGAATATTGAGGACGAACCACTTTTGAATAACCAAGTATCTGGGAAAAACTGTGCAAAGAAATTTTATTAGTTTTCACCTCAACAATCGCGAGATATGCTTTTTTATTTTTACCTTTCCGCTGCACAACTGCTCCAGCAACATCTACCTTAACATCAAAACAACGATATTCAGGGAAAAACTCGGTTATTTTATGTCTCTCAATGAATTTGCTCAGTTTGATAGAATGAGTATCTTCTGAAATTATAAACTCCGTATGCTTGCCATGCTTAGAAATTAGAAACTTATTTAACCATTTAGCAATTGGAATATATAAATCACTTTCTTTCATTTCTTATCCATATATTTTTTAGCGTTATTACAACCCATTTGAGCGCATATTTGCCAGAATGCGTCAAAATGTTTTTTTAGATTATCTGGCATGCTATCTGGAAAATTTTCCTTCTTATTTTTTTCTCTTATCCTCTTGTGTCCATCACAAAAATTTTTTTCTTTCTTTCTATTTTCCTCCGCTAAAATTTGCAAAACTTTCTGTTTGTGTTCTATATAAAAACCAACTTCTAAAAAATTATGGGCATAAATTCTTATTTGGTGTTCTCTTAAACTCCTGTTAAAACTTGGATGCCCCCAAATTATTGAGTCAACGGGTATAGATAATTTATCCTGTATTAGTTCACACATTGAAACCGGCAAATGCCAATTTGAATTCAATACATCGAGATATACCCTGTGTTCTCCGTTAATATCCCTGTTCGAACGACGAATATTTGCGGATGTATCACTAAATCCTCTCAAGAATTCCAATTGAATTTCCTTATTTTTATTGTTCATAACTACATCGGGAACTATAAAATCCCTGTAATTTGTGGTTCCCAGTATCAATCCCAAGTTTCTGACAATCATATTTTCCTTATTAAACTCAGCTATAATCGCAACATTTTTGTCTTCATAAACTGAAAGCTCGACAGATGCCCCTAAAAGATTTTTTAAACGCGGAAGTATACTCGAAGCCACGCTTGCCACAAAACCTGAAAATTGATCCATACCTTCCAGCTCAGTTTTTTGAAATGGAAAATGAATACTTATGAAAAAATGCCGGTCATTCACAACTATTTCTCCTCGACCAGTTATCAGACCTAATAAATATGCAACATCTTCATCAAGATAATCTATCACTCTTACACCTTCTATTTTTTGCTAAAAACTAAAAGATATTCATGAACTTTGTTCACAATAAATTTATACGGATATCCTAAAGGTCTCAATTTATTATACTCTTTGGCCCTGTTCCAAATTATTATATCCTCAAGGGTAAAACCTGAAAATTCCATTACTTTTATCATATCTATGTGAAATGGAAGAAAATTTGAACCATACCTTAAGTCCATCACATTAACAATAGAGAAAGATTTCCCTTTCATTATCCTATACATATCAGTAAAAATGTTTTGAAGTTCAATTAAAAAATCATCGTAATTCTCTATATTTCCGATGTCATCGGGACGCGATGAATAAGGTCTTGCATTTTTACCGTCTGCTGTCCGTTTCCTATTGTGAACTATCCAATAAGGAGGTGATGTAACTAAAACATCACCTATTTCATCTTCAATCCAATTTGATGCAAACCTAACATCTTCATTTATCACATAATATGTTCTTTTGTCGTTTATGGTTATTTTCTGAGGCTTCTTTACCAGAAAAACTTTGACATTTGACGACCATAAATTTGTGGAAAATTTATTCAATCTTCTATAAGATATATCAGCAAATTGGGGAACTACTTCAAATCCTATGCCTGAGAGTTTTTTGTTCAATGCTCCTATCAATGCGGAACCCGACCCTAAAAATGGGTCTATCAACAATTGTGCATCAAGGGGAACAAAACAGTCTATCAGCTTTTCAACAAGGGCAACAGGAAACATTGCAGGATGTTTTAACGCTTTTTCTTCGGATGTTCTGGGTATGTCATCCCATACACTAATCGAATTGATAAGCCATTTTTTCCCACTTATTCTGGCCTTTTTATAAATTGTTTTACTCATACACACCTATTCTTCTTCTTTTTTTTCATATGTTCCCTTTAATTCCCCGTCGAGATATTCCCGCAGTGCAATCATTGTCGGTTTTTTCTTTTCTATCAAATGGACTCGATATTTCTTCTGCAGTTCTATCCTCAAACGATTGATTTCCCGTGCCCGCTTCGATATCAACTGAACGAGTTCATATTTGGTCAGGTCTCCCAGTTCGGGATTAAATAGTTCCGTCTTGTCCTCAATAGCACCCCGATGAGTGAAAATGTATTTTTTGGACCGCATAGTGAGCCTCCTTTATGAAATTAATAATTTATTCAGTTATAAACATCAACATGGCTTAGAATAATATTGTAAATTAACACTTTTAATTTATAAATTATCAGTTAGAATCACTACTAATATAGGCATATATAATTACTCCACTAGCCACCATTCCAAT
>JAGHAI010000025.1 GCA_021161555.1 bacterium | reverse complement strand
GCAGTGAAGCACAGTTCAACTGGGCAGAATCGGAACATCCGAGTTTCGGCGACCTGAACATAGATTCGACGAAGGTATCCACTATCGGAGGAATTGTGGCCATTGGAGTGTATCCGTATTTCTATGGAGTTCCTTACGCAGAAGTTCTATATACCGCAGGAGATTACGGCGTTAGCAATTCAATTATAGGAATGCCTGTTGCGTGCAGGTTTGCAAAACAGACCACACGAAGCGCGTTCTTCTCCTTCCCGCTTTATGTTATGGAAAACGACGAAGGACAGGTCACAACGGTTCTCGACAGCATATTCAGTTTCGTTTCCCTCGGCTTTGAAGAGGAAGACACCACGCAAAGCGAAAGCCTTTTTAGGATGTGGTGGTGATTTTTCACCAATAGGTTGATAAAAAACCCCGCCTGTTAGCGGGGTTTTTTATAGATATTAAATTCGCATTTCAGCATTTACACGAACAGTTCGGTGAACTCGAATTTTTTTGCGTCAACAAGTCCAAGGTCGGTCAGGCGCAGTTCTGGTATTGGCACGAGCGAGAGGAAACTCATAGCGTAGAACGGGTCAGGGATTTTGCATCCGATTTTCTTTGCCGCATTATTAAGATTTTTCACACTTTCAGCCACTTCCTCAAGACTTAAATCGCTCACGAGTCCCGCCACAGGAAGCGGCAGTTCGGCAAGAATTTCCCCGTTCGACACGACGACCTGTCCGCCGCCGAGCTCGACGACTCTGATGGCAGCTTTCAGCATATCAGCGTCATTTGTTCCAAGAACACCGAGGTTGTGGCTATCGTGAGCCACAGACGAAGCAAATGCACCGTTTTTAATACCAAATCCCCGAACAAACCCGCGGCCTATATTCCCCGTTGCACGATGACGCTCAATGACGACGAATTTCAAAATATCCCGTTCGGGGTCTGCAACAGCATAGCCATCCTCAATTTTCGCATCGTCGATTGTGTGCTTCGTTATAATCTGGTCTGGAATAACTTCGATAATGCGAATCTTTTTGCCCTTTGCCTCAATCTGGAAGGTCGATTCATACAGCCATACCACATTCATCGTCCCACGGATGTATGTGTGTTCTATATCCTTTGCCTCGAAGAGCGCCTTTCCATTTTCCGCAACGAGGATGCCTTTTTTAAATACCATTCTCGGTCGAGGAGCGCGCAGGTCATCAAAGACCACCATATCCGCCCAGTATCTCGGAAGAATTGCCCCGATATTCTTCAGTTCATAAAATCTCGCAGTGTTAATGGTGGCTATTTGAATTGCCGTAATTGGATTTAATCCCGCTTCAATTGCAATTCTTATGTTGTTGTCAATGTGTCCTTCCGATATCAGGGACAGCGGATGTCTGTCGTCCGTGACGAAACTGAAATGCGTGGAATTTTCAGGCGTTATGAGAGAAAGTATGTCGCGCATATTCTTTTCCGACGAGCCCTCGCGAAGATGTATGTGCATTCCGAGGCGCAGTTTTTCCCGAGCTTCTTCTACGGTCGTGCATTCGTGGTCGGAACGAGGACCTGCGAGTACATAAGCATTTAGAGGTTTTCCGCTCAATCCTGGAGCGTGTCCGTCGAGTTGTTTATCCCTGCCGACATGAAGTTTGTTCAGTGTGTCGTGGTCGCCTGCGATAACAGCTGGATAGTTCATCATCTCGCCGATGCCGACCACTCGCGGCTCGCTTATCAAAAGATGAAGGTCATAAGCGCTCAATCTCGCCCCGCTGGTCTCCAACTCCGTGGCAGGCACGCAGGAAGGAAGCATTACGAAAATATCGAGGGGAAGATTTTCCCGTTCCTGAAGCACATATCTGATTCCATCAAGCCCGAGGACATTTGCGAATTCGTGAGGGTCAGCCACAACGGCACCGGTTCCAAAGGGAACCACCGCGCGCGCAAACTCGGGAACCGTGACCATACTGCTTTCTATGTGAATGTGTCCATCGATGAAGCTGGGCGCGACATACGACCCGCCAACATCAATCACCTCTTCACCCTCATAATCGCCAAAGCCCACAATTCTCCCATCGACGATTGCTATGTTGGTTTCATATATTTCGCCCGATACAACATTCACAAGCTTTGCATTTTTAATTAAAACATCGACAGGGGCTTTACCCAGCGCCTTGCGAATTTTATCCTGCATATTTCTCATTTTTTCCTCCCATTCATAACTGGACAACATCTTACATTATAAACCGATAAATTGCAAGAAACTTTTATTAAATCATACTCTAAGCATAAACCTTTCATTTCAGGCTTCAAATGGCAAATTGTGCTGTGGAAAATGCTCAATTTCAAAAAACACGACAATTGGCTCACAGCGCCGTTGCCTATCATACTCGACCCATTTTAAATCCCTTTCGCCTGGATAATATAAGATAAATAAGGGCAAATTGTTTCTTGACACAAAAGAAAATAATATTTAAATGTTTTTAATAATTTGATTGAAATAAGGGAAAAATTGAATATCTTTGATGTGTAATTATTGCTGGAGGAAAAATGCTCACGATTCTCGTTATACTTCTGGGTGTGGGCGTTGTTGCGCTGACATTTGTGACAATTATGATGTGGAATCGTATGTCGCGCATTTCAATTCCTTCGGGAAATATTGAGGTTGCGAAGAAAGTTCCTGATGAAAAACCAATTTCTGCTGATGAAGGGAAAATATCTGGCGAAGAGCGAACTCCGCCCGAGCCTGTCGTGTCCCGAAAGCCAGGATTTTTAAAACCGAAAATACCACAGGATGCCAGAATTGAGCAACTGACAAAGATATATTCGGATATGCCGGGTATTCTCGGCGCAATTTTTGCCGATAGATTTGGGCAGACCATAGCATCGGATACAAATCTTATTCTGGATAGAGTTGCAATTCCGGCGTATTTTATAGAAATTCTGGAACTAACGCAGAATGAGAGATTGCCGATGGGCAAGCCCGTGAAAATGTTCATCTGCGGTGAAGGCTCATACTGGATATTTGGCGATATAGCCGGTATGCCCTGGGGCTTGTGGCTTGAACACGAAATCGATATAAAGAGCGGTGCCGAGATTGCCGATAGTTTCCGTGAAGATATAATAAAGGTATTGAAGGCAAATTACACGAGAATCTGGTGATGTGGCATAATTGATTTTATACTTATGTGGATTATGAGATTGCGGTTTACAATAATTTTATTAGATTTACTATCTACGACTAACGACTGATGCAGGAGGAGATATGGCAAGTGTAAAGAAAGTTGTGGAAAGGCTTTCGCAGGTTAAGGGAGTGGTCGGAAGCATTCTGGTTGCAAAGGATGGGCTTGTTGTTGCAAGTAATCTATCGGTTCAGGTTCAGGATGAAATCGTTGCTGCAATGGTTTCTGCCGTCGGAAGCACGGCAATTAAAGCCACCGAAATGATGGAACAGGGAGAGTTGAGAAATATCATAATCGAAGGGAATAATGGGAAACTTTTTCTAACTGATGCCGATGTTGGCTATCTTGGAGTTTTGACGAGCACTGAAGCAAATATGGGTCTGGTCAGGCTTGAATTGATGGAAGCGGCGGAGACATTGAAAAAACTGACTTCTGGTGCGGGATAATTATTATAAAGGCGGAAAATGTCAACGGTCAACTTTGCAACAAGAGAGATAACTTGCAAAATTGTGTATTACGGACCTGGTTTATCGGGAAAGACGACAAATTTGCTGTTCATTCACAAGAAAGTTCCCGCAAAACACAGGTCTGATATGGTTTCGCTTGCTACGGATGGCGATAGAACATTGTTTTTCGACTTTTTACCACTTGTAACAAATGCTGTTAAAGGTTTTTCCACAAAGTTTCAACTTTACACGGTGCCTGGACAGGTCTTTTACAATGCCACGAGAAAACTGGTTCTTCAGGGGGTTGATGGTATTGTCTTTGTAAGTGATTCAGCGTGGAACAGGATGAACGATAATCACGAAAGTTTCGTCAATATGAAGGAGAATTTAAGCGAGTATGGATTGACGATAGAGGATGTCCCGTATGTGCTGCAATTTAACAAGAGAGATTTGCCGGATGCTGCGCCTGTGGAATATATGAACCATCTTCTCAATCGAGAGAAGCAGCGGGTTCCTCATTTTGAATCCATTGCTATCAGAGGTATCGGCGTTTTTGAAACGCTCAATGCGATTTCCAGGATGGTGCTTGTCAAGTTGATTTCCGAACTGTCGCAAAACAAGGAGTGATGTATGCCGAGACATAGATTTATAACTCCCGATGAACAAAAACAACTGGATTCTATTTTACGAGAATTGTTGAAAAATTCTGATGCCAAGACAGCAATCTTGCTTGACCACGGCGGCTTTTTAATGTCAACACAGGGATTTACAGAGCATATAGACCCGCAGACAATTGCTGTTCTTGCGGCTGGTGCATTTTCCACCACTCGAGAACTTGCAAAGATGATTGGCGAAGAGGAATTTACCGTTATGTTTCATCAGGGAAGAAGAGACCACATTCATCTTTCCGCAGTTGGCAAAGATGCCCTCCTCGTGATTATCTTCGAAAACACCACCACAATCGGTATGGTCAGACTTTTCGCAAGAGAAGCGGCGAAAAAATTGGCGTCAATTTTGAGAATAATAAACCAGCGAAAGTCCGAAGCGCCGATGGGAAATATAAAACTCCAGCAATAAACTGCCCGAAGGAAAGCAAATTTATAACATTATTGATGCATTCTATCTCATAAAGACCGATTCTATGGGCTTCGTATCGATAAGCGAGAAGGATTTGCAGGAACCCGATGTAATTTCGATTGATATTTACCCCAATCCCTTCAATTCATCCTGCGAAATAAATGTTCCTGCACAGTCAAAGGTTTCTATATGTGACATAACGGGAAATGTTGTTTACGCCCCTTCGGAAGATGGGCAGAATATTCATTCACAGACAAGGACGATAATCTGGAAACCAGCCGACGAAATTTCTTCTGGAATGTATTTTGCGAAAGCTGTTCTCAATGACGGACGGGTTATATCAGAGAGGGTCATTTACTTAAAATAGAGCAGGAGCAACTTTTTGTAAGTAAATGTTTTTCCGATTGTCAAATCAAGGCTCTGTTTCTGTCCTCGTTGATGTCGATGCATACCAAGCCGACAGAACCGGCAATACCCGGGCGAGATTATCATTTAGATAAAATCTTATTTCTGACGGTGGGCTTCAAAAGTTTCATTCGTCTTCCGCTGTGCCATTTCCACGCTGTTTTTATGATTGTTTTCAGGTCTGAATATCTCGGTTTCCACCCCAGCACTTTTTCTATGAGTTTGGCATCGGCGACCAATTTTGGCGGGTCCCCCTGCCTGCGTTCACCTATGTTCACAGGAATGTCTTTTCCAGTAATTTCGACCGCAGTGTTTATCACATCGAGCACAGAAAAACCTTTTCCACTGCCTACATTCAGTATTATCCCGCTTTTATCCTTTTTCTGCGAAAGCATCCATTCCACAGCACGCAGGTGAGCATCTGCGATGTCAACTATGTGAATGTAATCTCTGATGCAGGTGCCATCCGGTGTGTCGTAATCAGTTCCATATATTACAATTTCGGGTTCTTCACCCATCGCCACATCCAGCACTCTCGGTATCAGGTGAGTTTCTGGAATGTGGAGTTCGCCTATATTTCCATCGAGACTTGCGCCTGCGGCGTTGAAATATCTCAAAACAACATAGGAAAAATTATGTATCAATGAAGCGTCCTGTATCATTCTCTCTATGGCAAGCTTTGTGAAGCCATAGACGCTGTTTGGCTGAGGTTTAACATCTTCTGTGACGGGAATAACATCGGGGCTGCCATATACCGACGCCGTTGAGGAAAACAGAATGTTTTTTACATTGTATTCCAGCATAAGTTTTAAAATGTTCACGGTGCCCGAGATGTTATTTTCATAATAGAAAAGCGGTCGCGTCAGAGATTCAGGAACCAGGCTTTTTGCGGCAAGATGAATTACCACATCGATTTTATGTGTGATGAACACATCCTCAAGCCTATCGGGTTCGAGGATGTCCCCATAGACGAACGGGCCCATCACCATATCGCGATGCCCTGTCGAGAGATTATCATAAATTATTGTCTTATAGCCCCGTTCTCTCAACAAAGCGTTGACATGACTTCCAATATATCCTGCTCCACCTATTATAAGAATATTGGCACTCATATTTATCCTTTTTTCAAACTAACATTATAAAAAATATCTATTTTTTTGCAAGAAAATTTTGTCTTTTTAATAAAAAATTATCCTTCATATACAAAATCATTCAAGTGTTGATTGCAATTTGATTGATAAAGTGTGTATCCCTGCAATTTCGAGTAATACACAATTGAATACGCCGCGTTATCGATGTGAATTTTCCAGAAATATGGTTCAGCAATGGTGAGAAGTCCCGCGAAAAGTGGTTTCAACACTGCTCGATGGGAGACTATCGCGACTGTGCAGTTGAGATGTTTATTCACTATTTCTTCGACCGCCTCAACCGAGCGTCTCTGCACTTCCGCCAATCTTTCTCCACCGGGGATTATCAATTTTTCCGGTTCCGTAAGCCATAGATTATATTCTTCTGGAAATTTTTCTGCAATTTCACTGTGTGGAACACCTTCCCATTCGCCGAGACTGATGTTCGTGAATTTTTCCTCTATGTTTATTTCGATATTCTGCACATTGGCGATGGGTTTTGCGGTGTCAAGCGCGCGAGAAAGGGGACTGGAATATAAGACATCGATTTTGAAGCGAGCGAGAGCATCGGCAAGGCATCGAGCCTGCTCTATGCCGTTGGAATTGAGCGGGAAATTCATACGGCCACGAAATATATTTTCCCTGTTGGCGACGGTCTCCCCGTGCCGAATAAATATCAGTGTCGTGCGGTTCATAATTTCCCCTTGTAAAGATACTGCTGCAAGCAACATCTCGCAACTAAAATTCGCACCCTTTCATAATGTCATCGCGCTATGACTCTTCTTGCTCCTGTGTATCTTCCGCGCCAGTATGAACTGTTCATTGATGAAATCACAACGCCGAGCGAAGACGAGGCGTGGGCAAATTTTCCACCGCCTATGTAAATCCCGCTGTGTGATGGCGTTTTTTTTCTGCTGGTCCTGAAAAATACTATGTCCCCAAAGGCAAGGTCATCCCTCTTTATATACTTTCCCGTCTTCCACTGCTGCGCAACCGTTCGCGGAAGGTCTATCCCAAGCGACTCTTTGTAAACTTTCTGCACGAAACAGGAGCAGTCAATTCCCTTTTTCGAACATCCTCCATATTTGTACGGCGTTCCAATATAATAATTTATCATCCCCATCAGACTTTCGTTATCGGGCAGTGTAAGTCTCCTTTCAGCAGGAACGGAGGCTCTGTGCGAAACATATCTTGGATATGGAACGCACCCCGCAAAAATTATAAAGAAAAATGCCGCAAATATGATGAAAGCCCTATGTGTCATAGATGGCAAGGAACATCAAAAACATCTTTTCGCAAGAATTTTTAAATATTGGGATTCCTGTTCCTGGTTCAATATTTCCTTCTGGTTCAATATTTCAGTTTGATTTTGTCAAGTCGTCGCCTGACTTACGAATGTCAGGTAATTTAATAATTGATGAAAGTATTCAATAGAGGCTCTTATATGATTTCCTATTTTATTTTGAGCGCTTTTGTCCTTGCTGTTCTATTAGTTCCATTCGTATTTTCAATATCCGCGATGATTATGTAAACTCCTTCTGCCACATCTTTTCCGCAAAAGTTTTTGCCATCCCAGATGATATGTCTTCTGTTGGGTTCGCTTCTCTTTTCCACAACTATTTCCCCCGCCGCGTTGTATATATGAACTGTGGCAGGCGCTATGTTTCCATCATACGAAGACCAGACTATCGTGAGAGTATCCTCGAAGGGATTTGGATAACACAAAAGTTCGCGTTCAAATTGGACAACCGGTTCAAGTTCTACTTTCAGTCTGTGAATTTGTCCCGTTCTGTGCGCAATCGTTTCAGAATATCGGAAATAACCGGCATACTCCACATCAATTGAATATGAAGAATCTTTCCTGGGAATGTATTTGCAGGCAATTCCTCTTTTGTCCGTATAAATCGTGTCTTCATCGCTGATGATTTTTGCCTCTTCGATTGGCTGTTTGCTCAAAAAATCCACAACTTTGAAGAAAATTGCATCGACGACATCAGCTGCTACGGGTATTTTGGGAATTCCCCATCCGAAATCGTTATCCGGTTCGTCGGATTGGTCGGCGCTGTTTTTCATCAATTGAACGAGTTCCCATCCGCCAATTTCTGACGAGTCTTCTCGAAGCGCCTCCAAAGTCAGCGCCGCCGCTCCTGCGACAATCGGGCAGGAAAAACTCGTTCCGCTGCCGAGATATACATCTTCCATATCGGGATTCCATACGGCAACCATATAACCAGGTGCAGCGAGGTCTGGCTTTGTTCTTCCGTCAGCGGATGGACCAGGCGAAGAGAAACTCGCATACCATCCCTCGAATGTGGTTGCCCCCACAGCGCAGACCGAATCGCCATCGGCGGGCGCTATGATGTGATTCCAGTCGGAATCTCTCTCATTCCCCGCGGAATTTATGACGGCAATGCCTTTGCTGGCAGCAAAATCCGCCGCATTCGTCACCATCGCCACATCCCCGTTCAACTGCTCAAATGTATAACTATTTTCGCCGGGGTCGAAGGTAAAATATCCAAGCGAACTCGATATTATATCCACTCCCACGGAATCGAGCCATTCCGCACCTGCTTCCCAGTTGTCCTCCTCTATGTTTCGCTCATAATCGTTTCCGAGTGAATCCGTTATCTCCGTTTTGGCAAGCGCAAAGGATGCCTCTGGAGCAATTCCCACCATTACCTCCGGGATATTTGCACCGATGCAGGAAAGTGTCATCGTGCCGTGCCAGTATCCATATATGTCGAAATCTCCTGCAACGGTATCATATCCTATTGATGTATCGTTGTGGACGAAGTCGTATTTTGCCACTATCCTATTTTCCGCTATAAGCGAATCGAACGCAGGTTGATATATATCATATCCCGAATCGAGCATCCCGATGAGAATCCCATTTCCGCGAAATCCTTCCTGATGCATTTCCACTGCGCCAACGATTTCATTCTGTTGTTGTGCATAGCCATAATATCCGCCGCCGATTGTCTCCCCATAAATCGGCTCTGGCATAGGATATTTCGCCCGCAGAGATTTGACCCGTTCGACTTTTGCAACGAACGGCAGCGAATTTATTTTTTCCAGCGTTGTTTCGTCGCAGCGCACGGAAATAGCGTTGAACCACCGCGACCGATGAACTATTTCAGCGCCGAGAGATTCAACGGCGGATATGTAATTCATCTTCACAGGAACATCCGTAATATCGAGCGGAATGTTCATCCTTTGTCTTCGTGCAAGGGAACGGCGGGAAAGGCTCCTGCTCGCCATAGCTGCAATATCATCTCTGGAAAGATTGCCTTTGTCGGTGAAAAATACCCAATATTTTATGCCTTCTGCAGAACAGAAAGCCAGCAGAATAAATAATAGAAAAAGGCCGGAGAAAATCGTTCCTGTTTTCATTATGCCCTCTGATTTTTGATTGATAAAGAAACGAGTGTATTTTTGAAAAAGCAAGATGAAAATCGCTATGTTTGTCTGAATGACAAGTTATATTATCCTGCGGTATATTTTCTATCCCAAAGTATTGTAATATGTTATGTTTTTTAACTTGAAATTTAGAATAAAATCGTTATTATAATTTTGATTTCCCTCAGGAGGATGATATAAAAAGTGCGTCATTGATTTTAGATTTTACTTAAGCATTTTAATAGTAATTTTTAGGGGGACATCATAATGTTCAAAAAATTTTTGCCGCTGTTTTTGATGGCGGGCTATGCCTGGAGTTCCTTTTGGTTCGGCAGTGGAAAAATTGCTCGGATAAATCTTACCCGATGTGATTTTTCCGCTGTCGAGTTTTCATTTTCAGCAGGCGAATTTTCCACCGAGTTTGTCAGGACAGCTGACGGCGACTTTGTCCGCATTCAGATGGCTGGAGCAACTTATTCTGAGCGCATCGGTGCGCCCGAATTGCCAGTAATAAGAACGATTATCGAAATTCCGCAGGGAACTGTGCCGTCCCTCGAAGTGATGCCCGATGAAATTGACACATTTTATCTCGACGATTATTCCCTGCCCGAATTGATATATCCACATCAGCCGCCTGTTCCAAAGATAGCGGATTATGAGCCTGAATTCGTCTTTGATGAGGATGTCTATTCATCGCAGGCGCCGGTTTTCGATTTCGATGCGGAGATAGTTGACATATCGCAGGCGCGCGACCATAGAATTGCGCTTGTGGAAATTCATCCCGTAAACTATGTCCCCGCTGCGGGTAAAGTTATGATAATCAAGAGCGGAAAGGTCGTGTTGAAAACTCCTGCCGCAGATGTAAAAGAAACTCGCTACGAAAAAATTCGCCATCGTTCCCCATACTACGACCCGATTATTGAACCATACATACTGAACGCGTCGTTTTATCGCGAAATGTGGGTCGTCCCTGTGAAAATCGAGATGATTGTCGTCGCGGATGCTTCCTACACATCTCAACTTGCGGACTTCGTTCACTGGAAGAAGCGAAAGGGATACGATGTCGATTTGAAGACGGCGTCGGAACTTGGCGGAACGACTACGGGAATAAAAAATTACATTCAGAACAAATACGACAGCGACGATGTGGATTTTGTCGTTCTCGTCGGAGATGTCGGCAGTATTCCAGCATTTACCGGTGGTTCTTCGGGCAGTTCGTCTGATAATCCATACAGCGAACTTTCAGGAAGCGATTACATCCCCGATTGTTTCGTCGGAAGAATGTCTCTTGCTTCTGCGGCACAGGTTTCGGAACTGGCTGGAAGAACTGTTGTGTATGAACATTTTGGTTTCGGCTCGGGAACCAGCTGGACGCTTGGTGTATGTCTGCCTGCAAGCGATGACGGGAGCTTTCATACTCTTGCCGAGAACACGCAGAGGTATGTCGCTTCCACGCATTTTGGTCCTTACGGATATACGAGAATTGATACTATCTGGGCATATTACGGCGGAACAGGCAGCGATGTGATTTCCTCTATAAATGCAGGTGTGATGCTCGTCGATTACACCGGGCACGGATATAATGCGGGATGGGGAGGACCTGCCGTCAGCCAGGACGATGTCCGCAACCTGACAAATCAGGGAAAATATCCGATGGTGATTTCAAATGCCTGCCTGACCGGGACTTTTGGCGAATATTCAGAATGTTTTATGGAAACCTGGATAAGGCAGACCTATAAGGGAGCAATTGCTTCGCTTGGCGCGTCGAACTCATCGTATTGGGATGAGGACGACGAGATGGAGCGCAGAATGATTGATTCTGTGTTCGTTTCGGAGTGGATGTTCACTGCGGGAATGAGGCTGAAGGGACTTATGGGAGTGTATCATTCTTATTACAGCAGTTCTGAATACTATTTTGATATGTATAATTTGCTCGGCGACCCGTCCGTTGCTTTATGGTGGGGAGTTCCGCAGAACCTTTCGGCGAGTTATCCCTCAACGGCCACACCGGGGAATGGTTCGGTTTCCATAAATATAACAACCGGTGGAACACCGCTGGAAAATGCGCTCGTGTGCATCACCGACGACGGAGATATTCATTCCGCCGCATACACAGACCCTTCGGGAAATGTGATGCTGTCATACACCGGCGCATCTATTGGAGATACTCTGTGGCTCACCGCAACGGCGTATAACAAAATTCCATACGAGGGCTACATAGTGATAAGCGGCAGTGGACCATATCTCAACTACGAGGCGCATTCCGTTCAGGACGATGGAGGATATGGTTCTTCCGGCGACGGCGATTCCATCCCCGATGCGGGAGAAACAATCGCCCTGTGGACGACACTTCGGAATTCGGGCACGGAAAATGCGCTCGGTGTGTCCGCTGAAATTTCCGAAAGTTCCATCTACGCCAACATCACCGATAATTCATCTGCTTTCGGGACGATTTTGTCCGGCGCAACCGATAATGCTTCCGACCCGTTCGTCGTGCAGATTGTCGGAAATCCGCCTGACGAAACCAATATAAATTTCACGCTCACGATGACGGATATTCACGATTCCGTGTGGAGCGATGATTTTTCCATTGAAGTTCGTGCGCCTGATATGAGTTTATCATCGGCAGATTTTTCGGAAGTTGGCGACGGCGACGGCTTTCTGGAACCAGGAGAACAATGCGACATAGAGATAACAATCCACAATGGCGGAGGAGATGACGCTAAAAGCGTTGTCGGGACGATTTCAGAGAGCGACCCATACATAACGATAACGACGGGAAATTCGTCCTTCGGTAATATTTCTCCATCCGCGAATGGATACAACACCCCGAATTACCGCGTTTCGATTTCATCATCCTGCCCGACGCCGCATATCGCATACATTTATCATACTGCAACTGAAAGTCGGGGATATTCCTGCACAGATACGATTTCCTTTCTCGTGGGAAGCGGTGGTTTCTTCGACGATGCTGAAAGCGGGATTTCTCACTGGAATGCTTCTCCGCCCTGGCACATAACCGATTACAGGTGGAATTCCGCGCAGCATTCATTCTACGCTGGCGATGAAGAATGGCAGAACTCCTTTCAGTATCACGATACGACAAATTCCGCACTCGAAGTTGCCAATCCGATTATTCTTCCGTCCGACCCGATGCTGACATTCTGGCATTTTTACGAGACGGAGAACGGATATGATACCTGTTATGTGGAGGTTTCGGTTGACGGAGGCGCTAACTGGGAAAAAATTCTTGCCTTTTCAGGACCATCTTTTGGCTGGCGCTTTGCCAGCGCTGACCTTTCTTCATTTGGGAGCGTCGGCGACACGATTTACTTGAGATTTAGAATTTATGCTGATGCCGGCGTTCACGACCACGGCTGGTTTGTCGATGACATTGCCGTATTGCCGAAGGAAAATGCCTACATCGGCGCCGGCGATGTGTTTCCGAGAGCAGGAATTTCAGGTGAACAGTTCACATACAGGGTTATCTATGCCAGTCCTGATGGTGTGCTGCCCACAGGCGCAACCGTTTACATAGATGGCGTCCCTCACACTATGACGGATTCTGAAGGCGGTGTGACATCCGAAAAAACTTTTTCATACACGACATCAATGTCGGAAGGAGCGCACAGTTATCATTTTGTTATCGATTCCGGGGCGGAAGAATATCGTTTCCCCGAATCGGGAGAAATACAGGGACCTGTGGTGGGAACGCCTGTGTATTCATTCGACTTTGGGTTATCGAACGGTGGATTTACCACGCAGTCGTTCTCATATTATCAGGATTGGGAATGGGGTGTGCCTTCCTATGGTCCTTCGGATGTTCCTTATGGAAGCAGTTGCTGGGGAACGAGGCTGAATACTACATATCACGATAGTTCGCAGTCGCGAATCGTAAGCCCTTCAATGGATGTTCCCGATGATGGCGGAAGACATTATCTTGTGATATGGCACTGGTATCGTGCGCAGGCAAGTTATACTCCGCTGAAACACGATGGCGCAAATGTGAAGATAAGCGTCGATGGCGGAGACCCCTTCGTTCTGTTTCCTCAGGGTGGATATGACGGAACTTCTTCGAGGTATAACCAGTTGAACAATTATCTACCGGTCTTCGGAGATACTATGGGTGATTTCTGGCAGGAAGAGGCATTCGACATTACCCCCTGGGCAGGACATTCAGTTATTGCAATGTTCGACTTCGGAAGTTCTTCGAGAAATGTCGAAGCGGGATGGTACATCAATCGAGTTTATCTCTTTTCCACAATATCTTCAGGACTTGAGGAATCGAAGATAGAATTTCATCCGCAGGAAATTTCAATTTCCGCTCATCCGAATCCGTTCAATTCGTCCTGCGTCATTTTCGTAGAGACGCAAAATCTTGCGTCTCCAATCGACATTGCGATATATGATTTGCGGGGGAATGTTATTTATAAATTACCCCCTCTATCCTCTAACTCCTTTCTCCCCGAGGAGAAAGGAGAATCTTTCCCTCTCCTTGGGGAGAGGAAAACACAAAGGGTGAGGGGACGATTCACCTGGACGCCTGACGAAAATATTCCATCTGGAATTTATCTCATTCGCGCCACAATCCCGCAACAGACAAAATCAGTCGTTTGCACGAAGAGGATTGTGTATTTGAAATAGAATATAATTTAATGCGTTTTAGAAATGGATTTAATCGCTCGCTTGGTGTCGCACCGCACTTTTCATCAATTATCAATTCACAATGAGCAAAGAGCAATGCAAAATTTTTAAGTCGTTCAGACAGGCAAAATCTGAGCGACCAGAATGGGAGCGACACCGTCGCAGACCGAAGGCTGAAGGTCAAGCCGAAGGCTTGCGGAACGCTTCTGGGGGAAACCTCTTTTGAAAAAGAGGCTTTCCCCCAAACCCCCTTCCAGAAAACTTTTATCACTGCGAAAAATGCCGATTTCACAATCGACATTTTTCGCAGAGGCAAAACCTTTT
>JAGHAI010000148.1 GCA_021161555.1 bacterium | reverse complement strand
ATATTAGTCCCAAACTCTTTTAATTTCATTTCCGATATTTTTCATTATATTATCAATATAATAACTTCATTGAATATTATGAAGAAAAACGAGTATATTATAAAAAGGAGCAACGATGAACAAATGCGCGGTATATCCAGGAACATTCGACCCGATAACAAATGGACATCTTGATATTGTTGTGCGTGCGGCGAAACTTTTTTCGAAAATAATCGTGGCGGTTGGAGAAAATCCCGAAAAAACTCCATTGTTTACGCATAACGAGCGGTTCGAACTGGTCAAAAGAGCCATATCGGAACTCAAGCTGCCGAATGTTTCAGTCGGGCAGTTTACCGGTCTTCTGGCGCAGTATGCACAGGATATCGGCGCAATCGCAATCATCAGAGGACTCCGCGCAGTTTCAGATTTCGAACACGAATTTCAGATGGCACTCGCAAACAGAAAACTCTTTCCAGATGCCGAAACCGTGTTCCTTATGCCAAGCGAACAATTTGTATATCTAAATTCATCGATGGTAAAAGTAATAGCAAGAAATAACGGGGATATATCTCCGTTCGTCCCAGCTTGTGTCGAACGAGCATTGTTTGAAAAACTTGGAGGTAAAAGATGAGTCCTAAAAAAGTATCTCTCATAATAATAATCGTCCTTCTGGTGCTGTTCGTCATATCGGCTATCACAATGGCGACATTCAAGAGTATAAGCAGGGTAAAAATCGTAGATAGAAGCATACTCGTTGTCGACCTCGAACGGTCATATCCCGAAAATGCATCTATGCAGTTCGACTTTTTCTCTATGTCGCGCAAGATGAGTTTTTATAAGTTGCTCCGCTCAATATATTCCGCAGCAAACGACGATGATGTGGACGCAATTATATTGAAAGGCTATTCCATAAATGGTCTTTCAAAGGTATGGGAACTATCGCAGGCGCTGAACTATTTTCACAATCAGCACAAGCCGATATACGGCTATTTTGAATCCGCCGGGCTGGGTAATCTTATGCTGTCTTCGATATGCGACACCGTGATTATGCCTCCGCTCGCAAACTGGTATATCCCCGGCTTTGGCGCAAATCTTTTATTCCTGAAAGGCACATTTGAAAAACTGGGCATAGGATTCGATGTCATTCAGTTCGGCAAATATAAAAACGCAGCGGAAATGTTCGCAAACGACTCGATGTCCGTCTGGATGCGGGAGAGCTACGATAAACTTCTCGATGACCTGTTCTACCGCTTCACCTCCGACTGTGCGCAAAATCTTGATATACCCGAGGATTCAGTCCTCGCACTCATAGACAGGGCAATTATAAAAGCGAACGATGCAGTGAAAACAGGGCTCGTTGACACAATTATGTACTGGCAGGATTTTAAAAAGCACCTTGTTGGCGATGAGGACGAAAGAATAGTATCGATGGGGAAATACAGCAGAAGGTCTCCGAAATGGGACGAGGCGAACAGAACGATAGTGCTCGTCATTGCGGAAGGGAATATCACGGATGTCGAGAGCTACTGGGGAGAAAGCGGCATCACTCCGGACCGCTACGCAAAAGCGCTTCGCAAAGCCGCCGACGACGATGATATCGATGCGATTGTCTTCCGCGTCAACAGTCCTGGCGGTTCCGCGCTCGCATCGGACATAATATATCGAGAAGTTCTCCGCGCATCAGAAAGGAAGCCAGTCATCGTATCTATGGCAAATGTCGCCGCTTCGGGAGGATATTACATATCTATGGCGGCGGATGAAATCGTCGCCACGCCATACACGATAACGGGTTCAATCGGCGTGATTATGTTCAAAGTGCACTTCGACGAGATGTATCGCAAAATCGGCGCAAACCCGCAGAAACTAAAGCGCGGCAAATTCGCGGATATATTCTACGGCGACCACCCGATGACACCAGAAGAGCGCGAAATCCTTGAAAATGCAATCGGCGGAATATATGAACAGTTCGTCGCAAAAGCGGCAGAAGGCAGAGATACGACTTACGAATGGATAGATTCGGTTGCGCAGGGACGAGTGTGGGCAGCCACATCCGCAGAAAGCCTCGCTCTCGTCGATACGCTCGGTTCTCTGTGGGATGCAATTGCCATCGCAGAGCAAAAAATCGGCGTCCCCGATGGGCAGCACGCCAAAATCACAATCAGACCAAAGCCGATGAATTTCTTCGAAGTTATGAGAAAATTTTCGGAAACATTCATCAAAAGCCTCGTGCCCAAAATCCTTCGCGAAAATATAGAAAATTATGAAACGATTGAAAAATTATCGAACAAGCCTCTATACCTATGGACAGGAAAGGTGAATATGAGGTAGTTTTTCACTTCGACTAAAGCGAAACATATTACACATTAGCATTTTTTCTCATTGTCAAAAATTCCTCGATGAATGGGTCAAGTTCGCCATCTAAAACTTTTTCCGCCTGGGATGTCTCATATTGCGTTCGCAGGTCTTTCACCATCTTATACGGATGAAGCACATAACTTCGTATCTGGCTCCCCCATTCGATTTTCATCTTCTGTTTCTCAATTTCGCCCTGTTTTTCCTCTTCCTCCTTCTTTTTTATTGCGAGCAATTTTGCGCGCAGCAATTTCATCGCAAGGGCAAGATTTTTGTGTTGAGACCTTTCCGCCTGACAGGTAACGACAACTCCCGTGGGAATATGTGTAATTCTAATCGCCGTCTCGACCTTGTTGACATTCTGCCCGCCGTGGCCACTCGCACGATATCTATCAATCTTCAAGTCCTTATCGTTTATCTCGACATCGGTGCTCTCTTCCGTGATGGGATAGACAAAAACCGAAGCAAATGATGTGTGCCTTCTCCTGTTCGCATCGAACGGAGAAATTCTGACCAACCTATGAACGCCGATTTCGGACTTAAGATATCCGTAGGCAAACTCGCCGTGAACTTCAACTACGGCGGATTTTATCCCGGCCTCTTCTCCTTCAAGTTTATCTATGATTGTGGCGTTCCATCCGCGCCGTTCAAAAAATCTCAAATACATCCTTAGAAGCATATTTGCCCAATCCTGCGCTTCCGTCCCGCCTGCACCCGAATGAATTTCAAGCACCGCATCGGAACGGTCATCCTCGCCAGAAAGATAACTTTCTATCTCAAACTTGCGCAATTCCGCTTCGATGCGTTCGTATTCTTCAAAAAGCTCGCCGTATTCAGAGCTGTCAGCGTCGATTATCTCCACAAGTTCCGCCATATCCGAAATGGCGCTGTCAATCGATTGAGCCCTGTTTATTATATTTTGCAAAGATTTTCTCTCTTCGGAGAGTTTTCCGGCATTCTCGGGGTCATTCCACACATCGGGGCTGGAAAGAATATCATCTATTTCAGCAATACGCCTTCTCTTTCCATCTATGTCAAAGATACCCCCTTAAATTCTGCCATCGCGAGATGAGTTCTCCAACTGACAACTCTCTTTCTTCCATAATGCCTCCATAGTTCGTTTATTTGAAAATATCAACTGCGCAATTATGCGCAAGCATTATATTTTCCACTTGCGAAGATGACAATTCGAGCATTTCATTATCAAAGGAATTTGAGGAGGTTTCATCGATGAATGGAAAAAGATTTTTCGACTGGGCATATCACAAACGCGCCAGAACAGTGAAAAGACAGATTGACGGAGAAAATATTCACCCGCGGGAAATATTTTTGAGTTTCACCACGCACACGCCAGCAATAATAACTCACGGCTCGGCAGGTCTAAACGGTTCCATAAAAGGAATTGGCTTTCTGCCAAAGCAGGAATTCATCGATGAAATTCTCGACATATATCTTTCGCACATCTCAACAGCAGACGAGCCGCACTATGCGGACAGAGGATTGAAAATCCTCTACGAACAGATGTGGTCTCCCGAGGCGGAGGAAAGGATAGATTTTTCAATACTCGGCACTCTTGAACTCGCAAAAGCGCACACCTGGACAAATCTTCACGAAAACGCAACTGCCACCCTGCTTTTCTATGAGCCACCGATTATTTCCTTCGAAGTGAGAACAAAAGCAGAAATACACACGGACGGGATTTACCACAAATTTCTGAACGCACAGCACGATATGTTTCATCGTCCAAATCCTGATGTGTGGGAAAATAGGCCTGCATATATATTCAGAATTGAGGAAATTTATGACAATTCCGCCACTAAAAACGGCTTTGGAACTCCTATTTTCCCATAGACGACAATTTCCCTGCTATGTCGCAAAAATCCTCTATCGTGAGTTCCTCTGCGCGGGCATTTATGTCTATGCATAACTCACTGAACAGTTTTTCAAAATCAGCATCGGGATATGTATCAGCGAGATTTTTTATGACCTTTTTCCTCCTGTGAGAGAAGGAATTTTTTACAATTTCAGCAAAGATTTCATAATTAACCTCTTCCCTCAGCGGTCTTTCGCGTCTGACGATTTCAATCACGGTCGATTGAACCTTCGGCGGCGGAGAAAAACTGTTAGGCTTCACATCGAATTTTTTTCTCACGAAAAAGTATCTTCCAGGTATAATCGTCGGGATTCCGTATTCCTTTGTCCTCGTTTTCGCACACAGTCTTTCGGCATACTCGCGCTGAACCATCAATATCGCTCTACAGAAGGATTTTCTGTTGTCCACGAGGTAAAATATTATCGGGGAGGTTATTGAATAGGGTATGTTTCCGACTACAACTGGCTCCTCACCGTAGTATTTCTTTACATCAGCAAGCCTAACATCGAGTATATCTTTGTTCAGCAGAACTACATTGTTCACATTCGATTTTGCAAAAACTTCTGAAAGTTCACTCGCCAGAGAATCGTCGATTTCGACACTGAATATTTTTCTGTGAACATCCTTCAATTTTGAGGTTAAAATTCCCCTGCCTGCGCCAATTTCTACGATGATTTTATTTTCACCTGTCAAATTAACAATTTTCTCTGCGACGCCATCGTTTATGAGAAAATTCTGTCCAAATCTTCTGCCACCGATGCTTTTATATGGATTTTTTATGTCGAACAATTTAGATGCATTATTTGTGGATGCCTTTGCTATTGTTTTCACATCTTCTTGAAGGATTTCTGCAAGCCTTTCCGCGATAATTGGGATTCTCGATGGCTCGTTCCTCTCTCCCCGAAATGGATGTGGAGATAGATATGGACAATCGGTTTCCAGAAGAATCCTTTCGAGTGGGATTTTTTTGATAAGAAACTCCTTTTTAAAATTTTTGAATGTGATAACCCCACCTATGCCAGTGTAAAAGTTTTTTTCAACAGCCCACTCCAAAAAATTCTCATCTCCTGAGAACGAGTGAAATACCCCTTTATAAAAATTTTCCTCCTCAATTATTTTCTTCACATCATCGTGCGCTTCTCTGATGTGGATAATCATCGGCAAGTTCATCTTTCTGGCAATTCTAATTTGCCTTTTAAAAACCTCTATTTGTCTTTCTCTCGACGAAAAATCCCTGTAATAATCAAGCCCAATTTCGCCAATGGCGACCACCTTCGGATGTAAGGCAAGATGTTCAAGGGTTTCAAGCCAATTTTCCGGCAAATTTTCGCACTCATTTGGATGAATCCCAACGGCAGCCCACAACTGTGGATGTTTCTCGCACAATTCCACAATTTCAGATGAATCTTTTAGATTTACAGAAGGAACGATAATTCTTTCAATACCCAATTCCAGTGCTCTTCTGATTACTTCTGCTCTGTCCTCGTCAAATTGCTCAAAGTTCAAATGAGCGTGAGTATCAATAAATTTTTTCTTTTCGGCTTTTGCTGTGTATTTTTTCATTTGAAAAATTTTTATTATTTATTTTCCAACTTTTAAATATAAATAGGATGGTAATAATAAGTTCGTTAATTATGTTGATAACTCATTATTAT
>JAGHAI010000098.1 GCA_021161555.1 bacterium | reverse complement strand
TAAATTGATAATAAAAACAAGGAGGAGATATGGGAAGGCGCACGGCACTGTTCATAATCGGTCTGATTTTCGTTATGATTTTTGTTCCTGGATGTCCGAAAAAGACACCTCCACCACCAATAAAGCTTCCGCCGAAGACGGAACCCGAACCACAGCCTAAAATTGAAGAGCCTGTTGTCGAACCAGAACCTGTTAAGCCGCAGCTTAATTTGAAGAGCGTTTATTTTGAGTTCGACAAGTATAATCTCACGGATGAAGCGCGTGCTATTCTTAATGACAATGCAAAACAGTTGATGGAAAATCCGTCTGTTCGTGTGCGCCTTGAGGGGAATTGCGATGAGCGAGGGACCAATACATATAATATGTCTCTCGGGCAGAAGCGTGCCCAATCGGTGAAGGATTTTCTCGTAAAATATGGTATTGCCGCCAACAGGATTGAGACGACGAGTTATGGCGAGGAACGGCCTGTTTGCCACGAACACAACGAAAACTGCTGGTGGCGAAATAGACGCGTGGATTTTGTAATTACGGCGCAGTGATTGAAATTTCACAGGTCTGACATAATGCGGGGGCGGAAATATCTGCCCCCTCTTTACTATAAGTGGTATGCCAAAAATATCGTATAAAATACTTCTATTTATCGCATTGCTTGCGATGTCTCAATTATTTCAGGGGTGCGCTACACGGGGGGAGATAAAGAAGTTTCAGCAACAGGCAGAATACCTAACGCAGTCCAATGCTGAACAACAGCGGCAACTTGCCAGAATTGATTCTATATTGACCGCCCAACAGGAATTGCTTCATCAACTTAATGTGAGTCAGCAGTATAATATGGAACAGCTTCAGGCGGAAATGCAAATTATTGAGAACATTTTTAAGGAAAGCGGCTATAAGGTTTCGGAGCTGACGCAGAAAATCGAAGACATTCGTCAGGAAATGGCGACGGCACAGCCGCAAACACAGGATTCCACAGATACAGTTTCTTCTGAACCAGAAGTTACGATAAATCCCAGGCAGCTTTTCGAAACTGCATCTCTCGATTACAACAAGGGAAAGTTTGAACTCTCAAAGATGGAATTTGAGCAGTTTCTCTCGCTATTTCCACAGAGTGCGCTTGCTGATGATGCTCAATATTCTATTGCCGAATGTCTTTTTGCGCTGGGCAAGTATAATGAAGCAAAGGCGCAGTATCTTGAATTGCAGAAGAAATTCCCGTCCAGTCCTCTCGTTCCCGATGCGCTGTTTAAGGCGGCATCTTCGTCGCTCAAAATGGATGACATCAAAAGTGCGAGGATTCTGTTGAAGGAGATAGTCGAAAAATATCCCCAGTCCGATGTAGCCCCTCGCGCAGAAGAAAAGTTGAAGAAAATTGAAGAATAATCCCACTTGAATCCATAATCTTTCTCCAAACAATATGAAAGCGATAGTTATAAGATTTTCATCTCTTGGCGATGTTGTGCTGTCCACCGCTGTTGTCGAATCGCTTTCCGATGCCGGATGGGAAGTGGGCTTTGTCACTCTGCCGAAATATTGCGATATATTCAAAAATGACCCTCGCATCTCAAAAATTTTCCCCTTCGATGGCTTTCGTTCAACTGCGCAGGACATAAAAGATTTTTCCCCTGACTTGATAGTTGATTTGCACAAGAACCAGCGCAGCATTTTGCTTTCGGCGATGATTGATGCGAAAAAAATTCGCGCAGATAAGCGAAACATTGAAAGGCGACTTCTTGTCGCCCTGAAAATTGGCGACAGAAGTCCAAAATCCATTGTTGATGTGCAGTTGAAGACGATGGAAAAGATGGGTATGTCAGCCGAAGGATATTTGCCAAAAATTTTCCCCACGCAATATGGGATTAAGTTCGCCGCAGAAAAATTGAAAAATTTAAAAAAACCAATAGCGATGTTGCATTCTGGTGCAAGACATTCGTTGAAGAACTGGGGTGATGAACGATTTAAAAGACTTGCTGAATTGCTGGAAGATAAAGGATTTTCGATAGTATTTCTATCGCAAAGTGATGTCTTTGATGGTTTCTTTCAGTCTGGGGGATTGTCGCTCGAAGAACTTATCGGAATTATTCAGCAGGCTGATTGTTTCGTCGGGAACGACAGTGGTCCCGTTCACATTGCGGCGGCGCTTGGCGTTCCGTCTCTGTCGATTTTTGGACCGACACATCCAGCACTGGGATTTATACCGCGTGGGAAGAATGCAGATTATATAACGGCTGACCTCAAATGTTCGCCCTGCACACTTCACGGGGAAGGGAAATGTAAGTTCGATAGACAACTGTGTTTCGAAAAAATAACGCCGGAGATGGTGCTTCATAAGGTGATTGAACTTATGAAAGGCGGGTAATTTTCGCTGTTGCAAAAAGGCAAATTTTTATGTAAATTTTTAGAATGAAGAAATTTTGCGTCATAATACCGGCATACAACGCAGGCGAGCATCTCGGGGATTTGCTCTCTCGAATAGGTGAATTTGCAGAGAAGAAGGACATAATCGTGGTCGATGATGGTTCGCAGGATGATACCTCTTCCATTGCTCGAGATTTTGGAGTGCAATTGCTCGTTCACCAGAGGAATCTTGGCAAGGGCGCCGCGTTGAAGACTGCATTTAGAAAAGCCGTAAAAGATGATTATGATGTAGCAATCACCATAGATGCGGATTTTCAGCATCCCCCTGAACTGATACCTGAACTGCTCAAAAAAATCGATGGCGGTGCAGATATGGTCGTGGGGAATAGACGATGGGATACATCGAAGATGCCAGTGGAACGGCGGGTAAGCAACTTTTTATCGACTATGGCGACATCGCTTCTCGCAGGTCAGCACATCGAAGATAGCCAATGCGGATTTAGAGCAATAAGAAGATGGCTGCTGAAAAGTGTCAGATTGAAATTCAACAAATATCAGCACGAAAGCGAGATGCTTATCGAAGCGGCGAGATTGGGCGCCAGAATATCATTCATCAACATCCCGGTGATATACAACGGTAATAAAAGTTATTTCCATCCAATCAAGGATACAGCAAGATTTCTGGCTTTTCTGCTTCTATATTATCCGACGAGATTGAGGAAATAATGTGTAACATTTCTACAAAAAACGGCTGTCCCCTTTTCCGGGAACAGCCGTCAATTATTTTGTTTTATTCTGGGTTTTGCTATTTCACCAGAACCATTCTTCTCGTTCTTGTGGCGCTGTCTGTGGAAAGTTTGTAGAAGTAAACGCCACCGGGAACATCTTTTCCGCTGTCGTCCTTTCCGTTCCAGGCGATGGTATGTGCGCCCGCCGAGAATCTTCCATCCGCAAGAGTTTTGACCTTTTTACCGTTCAGGTCGAACACATCGAGCGTGACATCTGCATCGGCGGGCAGGTTGAAGGATATTTCAGTCGATGAGTTGAACGGATTTGGAACATTTTGTCCGAGCGATACCACAGCAGGAACCTTTGAATTTCCTTCTTCCGTTTCGAGATATGTGGCGGAAACAGTGATGTATAGAGTTCGCATTCCGTAGTATGCGAATGAGTAATGGTCGGTTGTGCGCATATTTATATGTTCGTCGGCAACGGGGTCATACAGGTCGAAGTCATATCCCTCATATATCTGGTTCATCCCCTGCGAAGCATCTTCTCCATCTGGAGTATGTTCAAGGGGCCAGGAAATTACAACATCAGTTCCGCTTGTCGCTCCTGTAATCTTAACAGACCAGACCTTCACATCGCCATCGCTCATAGAGCGCTTAACATCTCGCAGCAGATATTGTCCGTCGCACCAGAATTTTGCCATATCGGCGCCAGAGGGTGGAGTGGGTGGTTCAGGAGCATCATAATAGTAGTCAAATCCGTCAGAGGCAGAGGGACGAGTCGCAAGATAGTTCCACATATCTATCTGTGTTCCGTTCTGGACGGAAAATCTCAATGTGAAATCGGGTATATCCGATGTTGTCGATGAGGTCATCTCACGGGCGAGCATTGGCACTATTCCACTTGTGGTGACAGGAAGCACGCCAATTGCTCCTGGTTGAACCAGCACATAAAATCCCATATATGGCGATATATACCTTCCAGTTCCAGCAGGAAAGCCCGGACTGTAAGTAGCCCACCCGAACTCAGTTAGATAATAATATATCGGATAAATTCCGAAGAAAGAGGGGTCTGCCGTTATGACATCCCAGTCTATCTTTGTGTTCACAGGGTTGCCGACGAGGTTCCAGCCGGCAAGTGAAGTGCTGTAATAGGGCAGTGTCATAGTGAACGAAGTATAATACGGAGCACCGATGACATCAAAAGTCGCAGCATCATACCAGGAATACAGATAATATCCTCTTCCTCGCTCGAATATTTCGGGAGTGGTGTAGGTTCCGTGTTCAGCATCCCAGGCGTAAATCTGTGAGTTCGGTGGTTCATTGGAGAAGGGAACAATATCATCCGATAATTGAACATATATGTTATTTGGCGTCGCATTTACCGGGAATGATACGAGATTCCATCCTTTGTTAAGAGCGGGAGAAATCACGATTGTCGCAGGGAAGTATATCGTATTTCCACCTTCAAATGTTATGGGGATATCAAATGAATATGTGCCAGGTGAATTTACACCGCCAGTATAGACGATAATAGTGGTGCAGGCATTCGCAGGTATTGTGAACGATGAGGGACCAATGCCAATTCCTGGTGGAATATCTCCGCCGGGAATGTCTATGGCGTATGCTTTGTTCTGGTTCATTGAAACAACCCAGAGTTTTCCATCTGCATCGACTTCAGCGCCAGCAAGAGAAAATCCGCCCATCCATCCGAAGGAGTAAACATTTAGAATTGTGCTCGTATATGGGTCAAATTCAACGACATCATCTGACGCATTGTTAAGAGCCACTATAACAGTTCTGCGGCTGTGGTTGAAGCCAATTCCAGCAACATCGTTGAGACTCCAGGCGGTTATTATTTCACCAGGATTGTCCCACGACTTGCCCTTTATCTTATATACAATGTTGTCATTCCATCCGCCGATGTAGAACACATCTTCTGCAGCATCGTAGGCTACTCCGCGCTGGGAATTTGCATCCCAGATTCCATCAGGGTCAGAAATTGTGTCAATAACTTCACCAGTAGCCGGACTCCAGCCATATAAACCATTATCGCCGCCGACATTTACCTGCCATATAATAGTGCCATCGTAGGTCATATCGCCAGGCCAGGAACCAGCCCAAAGCGTTCTCCAGGCAACACCACTGGGAACTTTGTCCAAGCCAAATTCAACATTCTGACTGGGGGAATATGTGAATACTGTGCTAACCCAATAACTCCATTCGGTGAACATACCCACGCAACCGAAACCCCAGGGAATGTCAATTGACGGAACGACGAGGTCAATGGAATCAACGACATCGCCATAGGCGGTGGTTGCCATTGTTCGCATAAGTCCATCTCGCGAGAGAGAATAATCAAGGTTATTTATTCGTCCCTTCGACAATCTTTCTACGACCTGCTCTTTGGAGAAATTTTTTAATTTAGTCCCCACAAGTTTGCTTATGTTGATGTCATCGGGAGTTGTTCTCATCAGCCCGCCACCAGTATCAAAAGCGCCACCTATTGAGACCTCTATCGGTTGGTCGTATGGATTGCAGATTGTCAAAAATGTCGTATCAGCATTGCCATAGACGAGGTCAGCATAAACACCAGGGTCGTATTCGGGGTCAAAATCCCACGGCATAAGTGGAATAAATAGCCCCCCAGTTGTATCCTGTCCAACAGGGACTTCTATATAGTTGGCGACATATCCGTCTGCGCTTCCAAAGACCTGATTATACCCAACAGGCACACCGCACAGAATGAAGTGTCCATATTCATCGGCATAGGTAGTTTCACCTTCACAGACGACCATCGCCCCAGGCAGGACGGAATATGTAGTTGCGTCATATACATATCCTTCCACACAACCTGTTGGCGGAAGCAATGTAGAGAATACGACATCATCCACATACCATCCATAATAGTATGAAGCGGACTCGTCTGCACCAAGTCTGAAACGGATATGTGTGGCAGTTCCAGCATAGACGGTTAAATCTACTTCTTCGTATAGCCATCCACCGCTCGCATCTGTAAAAGCGGGTTCTCCTGCTATTGGTGAACCGAACCAAGTTGATATTACATCGTCGTAGCCATCTGCGGGATATAAAATTGTCCAGGTAAATCCGCCGTCAGTGGAAACAGATATGTTCCCACCATCATATCCATCTTCGAAATCATACCAGCCATAGTATCCCATAGATGAAAGTGATGCCGAGAAAGATGTTACATCTATAATAAGTTGCCAATCGGCATAATCGACATAATAATCATCGAGGTCTGTTCCCCAGCAGTTTGTTCCCGAATGTGCGGATGGCGGTCCTGCGGTTGGTGTTCCCCATTCCCATCCGCCGCCGACAACGGTAAATCCACCGTCATCAGATTCAAAATCATAAGTATATGGTTCTCTGTTCAGGAAAATCGTGTCCACATAAGTTGTTTCACCCGGGACCACATCAAAGAGGACAGATGCCCCAGGACCATATCCTGCGAAGTTTGCGGCTACAGCGTATGTCCCGGCGTACACATTGTCGAAGAAGTATCTGCCTGTAGCATCAGTTGTGGTAGTTGGAGCAAGTTCGCTGAAAAGTTCACAGTTTATCCCCGCATCGGGTCCGGGAGTGTCAGTAAGGTCTGCATAGCCCACAATGTATCCCACAGGAATTTTGTGGAGTGTGAAGTTCACAACGGTGGTTTCTCCCTCGGATATAGTAACATCCAATACTGTGTCAGTTTCCCAGGCCGGTCCGTTGTATGCAGCTATGTCATAACTGCCAGGAGCGAGAATAAATTCATAATAACCGTCTGAAGGTGTCGTTATAGTTTGATACATAGGACCATCCGCAGAGACCAAAACACCACTGTAATCTGCTTCACCGTATAACATAACAGTTCCCTTAATCACGCCGAAATGATTGAGCATTCCCTCCAGAACAACATCGTCAAGATACCAGCCGGAATAATTTACGGACCCGTCCGAGTCCAGATACCACCGAATTATTATTGTATCCCCGGCGTATGCAGAAAGGTCTATCGTCTCATTTCGCCAGGTCATATCATATCCTGTGTAGGAAACAAGATTTGTCCAGCTCATCCCTCCGTCAGTGGAAATATCAAGGTATCCATCGTCCCAGTAGTCTTCGATTTCATACCAATGCCAGAATGAAAGATAAATCGGTGGGTCGAAATAGGACAGGTCTATTTCGGGAGTCATCAATATATAATCAGCAGAATTTTCGTAATTGCCATCGAGCACAGTTGCCCATAAATGTGTTCCACTGTGCGCCGCTCCAGGTCCTGATGTGGGAACTCCCCATTCCCATCCGCCGCCTGAAACGGTGAAACCACCATCACTTCCTTCAAAATCATAGTTGAAAATAGTGGCGAATGGCAGGTGGTTTAAGGTAAAGTCAACATCCACAGTCTCATCAACCGCGACAGTTATGCCATATACGGTATCCGTCGTCCAGTGATAATCTTTGTATGCCGCCACATCATAAGTTCCCGCCGATACTTCAATCAAGAAATATCCTGTTGCATCGGTATAGTCGTAGTTTCCGCCAGGTCCGAGAGCGGAAACCAATACGCCGCTATGGTCGGTTTCGCCAGTTAGAGTGACATGTCCACGGATTACCCCCCCAGGTGGAGGGTTTGGAGTGAATTTTAAGGCGCTGGGTCCAGGATTTATTGGCGCGGCACCGCCGACTATTTCCACACCTGTCCCATAAGTTCCATCATATAAGTATTCTGTACCAAGAGTTCCGTCTTCATTTTCAACACCGATTGTCGCATCATCCAGTCCTGTTGCGTCCATTGTCTCATACTTAAAAATGACTTCACCATTACCTGCCACTTCATCACATATAGCTGGATTTATCAGCATAAACTCGACATTATAATGAGTGGTTCCGCCTATTTCACGCGCATTGTAATATTCTACAATAAAAGTATCTCCGTCTGCGCTTGTGTAATAGTAAATATTTCCATCGGACATTGTCAGGTCATCCCACCAGAGAGCTATAAGCGCATTCGGTGAAGAGGTATAGGGTATGTTATCGTTGCTGTAATCGTTTGTTCCAGGGTCAAGCCCGAAGGATGCCCAACCATTGGTGCATACCCAGATGGTATTGTAGTCATATCCGTAATATCTGAAAATAAATGGAAGTGCAATCGAAGCTCGGCTATCATCGGAGCTGATGCCCAAATCAGTTCCAACTGTGGTTATGTCCCGGAAGACATTGTCGGGGGTTTCAGGATAGATATCCGTATTATCATAGGCATAGTATGGTCCCTGAACGAACATTTCAAAAGTGTCAGAAAGTCCCATCGATGGCGGCACATAGGTATCCTGAGCGAGGAAATAGTATTTTGCTGAATCCCAGGGTCCCATAGCGGGAATTTCTGCGGTATAAGTTCCTCTGCCATTGCCATCAACGGAAACTGTGGACAGTGGAATGCAGGTATATGTTCCCGAATATCCGCCGCCAGTGTTTACATCGTAGCACAGCTGCGCGGATGACGGACTTACACCGGTGACATCGTCGATGTAAACCGTCTCGGGATAACTCGTCGCTGTCATCGGGAAAATGCGGTGGTAATATGAAATGTGGTCAAATGTCGGTGGAGCGGGTTCGGAAATATAGAGTCCAACATAAACATAATCGATATACCAGTAATTTGAATTATAAAACCCATATTTGAAGGCAACCTTGCAGTTTCCAGTCAGAGGAGTTCCAAGATTATCGATGCGGACTTCGACTGTTTCCGCCAGTGTTCCTGAGGATGGCCCCATAACGAAAACAGTTTCGGGATAGGTTAATCCGCCATCAACGGAAATTAGAGCATAGCAACTGCCTGCTTCGGTGGGATAATGATATACCTGATGCCAGAAGTGAAGAATTATGGAATCGGCGGCTGCGGTTCCATCGAAGGCGGGGGAAATTAACCAATCATCCTGGTAGCCCGATACAGAACCATCAATTCTTGCGAGATTACTCCACCAATACCAGGTTCCCGCTGGTCCGCCATCAATGACAGTCCAGGACGAAGGGATTCCCGTGTCGAATGTTTCCGGACCAAGTAAATAGCTGCTTGGCTGAGCGAACATCGCCGCAGACAACAAAAGAGTGAACAATATAACGCGATACCACATATCAGACGCCTCCTTATTTGGTTTCTCATTTTAATTTAAAAAAATATTTAAGTTTTGTTGTATGTCAAGTTCATTTATTAAACTGTTTGATAATTCACTCATTTTCGGTGACCTGTGCAGTCCATAAGTCCGCAAAGTGCAACATCAATAAAAGTGGTTTTTCCTTGAGCGCAACTACTTTATTCTCGGGAATGTATTGTCCATCGTGATAACATATTGCCTGTGCTTCTTCCGGCAAAAGAGGAACAAATCGGCTCATAATATAAAGGCTTCTCACTCCAAGCCCCATTTCCACAATTTCGGGATTTCTAACAAAAGGCCTTTCCTCTTGAAATTTCCTATCGGGATTTGGAATGTATAGTGGAGCATTTTCATCGCCCACTTTTCCAACATCGTGAAATAGACCGACGATGACACAGGTTTCATCAGAATACTGCGGAGCGATGCAGTCCCGTATGCGCAAAAGCATTTCTGCAACGCCAACCGAGTGAATTAGCAGTCCACCGGGGATGTTGAGATGAAATTTTGTGCTGGCAGGACAGTCGAGCCAGTTTGTCTTTTCTTCAAGCCACTCAACAAGACGATTTACTTCCCGTTTCCTATCTTTTATCGCGTCGAGAAGTTGATGATACTTCTCCAGAGTTTTTTGATATCTAATGTCCTTTGTGTTCATAACTTGTTATCCTCAAATTTTTTATTTTAATGACCTCAATTTTTCTATATCCTCATCCTTCCCGAGTATCACAAGTGTATCACCAATTTCCATTGAATCCAGCGCGGAAGGAATTACCTTTACTGTATCTCCCCTTTTGATAACGAGAACTTCCACTCCGTAATTTCTCCTCAAATTCAGGTCGAGAAGACTCTTGCCCAGGAATTGTTTTGGAGGGACTATTTCAACTATACTGTATCCTGGAAGCAGCGGTATAAGGTCGAGGATGTTTGGGTGAATTATCTTCTGCGCCAGTTTTTCCGCTACATCTTCGTCGGGGAATATAACATCGGTGGCTCCAACGAGAGATAGAATTTTTCCGTGTTCGTGATTCTTCCCCTTGACGATAATTTTCTGAATGCCCATTTCCTTCAGAATAATCGTCGTGAGAACGGATGTTTCGAGGGGTTCGCCAAGTGATACTATGGCAACATCCGCAGATGAAACTCCCACCTGTGCAAGAGCTTTCTGGTCGGTTGCATCGCACTGAACGGCAAAATCAACTTTATCTGAAATATCTTCGATAACACTCTGGTTTTTATCCACTGCAATTACAGGTGCGCCGAGTTTAGATAATGTAAGTGCAACAGTTTGTCCAAATCTGCCAAGTCCGATGACGGCAAATTGCCTCAATCCAAAGCCTCCATTGTCTTTTTGTATTCACTATAATAAATTCCTGCTGAAAAAATACTTAAAATAAGAGCGATAATTATGGCTATCCACGCATATCCATATAGGTTAACTGTCAACAGAATAAATGAAATTCCCCAGAAAAATGGTGAAAGTTTTCCCCAGATATTTGGTTTAAGTAAAACTTCCTTTTTCATTATAGTAATTCCAAATGACATTATGGAAAGGTCTCTGCACACAATCACTATGGCAACCCAATATGGTAAATTTCCCATAATTGCAAAATAAATTGCGAGGACATCTATTATGATTTTATCGGAAACCGGGTCGAGAACCCAGCCAAGACGGGAATATTGCTTGAAAGTCCTTGCAATCCATCCATCGAGCAGGTCGGTTATAATCATCAAACTTCCTATCGATATAGCCCATCCATTTCCAATAACAGAGCGTCTGTGCAGTGCACAGATTAAGAACGGCAGCAGTGCTATGCGAAGCACAGTCAGAATGTTCGGTATCGTAAAAATTTTCTGAGGCAGTTCGTCAGAATGAACAACATATAAACTCTCCGCCGAATTGTCCATCTCTCCCCCTAAATATACATAGAACAATTATATACCATTACATAAAAATAAACAAGTTTTTTTCGATAATTTTTTCATTGCCCTGCGGGTAAAAAATTTAGCACATTTTTTGTGCAGTATGCTGCGGTGAATATCTTAATCTAATCTTTATTTTTTATAACACTATGTAATAC
>JAGHAI010000008.1 GCA_021161555.1 bacterium | reverse complement strand
TAATATAAGCTTTCATAATATTAAAAAATATAAAATAAAAAACACGCTAACGATTTTAACTTTAGCAATAATTGTTATCTTTGTCAGGAAAGACCCATATATAATGAGAAAAGGAATTGATTGGAATCAAGATATAGGATGCAGAGAACTTGGATTTATATTTAATAAAGCAAAAAAAATAGGTGAAAGTCCATATAAACTTCTCAATTACAATTGGGCATTATGCTCTAATGGAAAATGGATTTGGGCTGAAAAACTATATAATAATGGAAATAAAATTGAAGCTAAAAAAATTTTCCTAAATGCTCTCGAAGAATATCCATCATTATCAGAAAGATATTTATTTTTTACTACAACATATTCATGCCAAAAAAAATACAAAAAAGCTCTTTACTGGGCGAGAATGGGTCTGTTTTTCACGCCCGAAAACCCCATAATTCCATACAATATGGGCGTTCTCTTTGCACGAATGGGAAATGCAGATTCATCGATGTATTATTTCAGAAAAGCGATAGATGTGGAGCCGCGCTTTGCATCGGCAAAGACGAACATTGGGGTTCTGTTCCTGAACACGGGAAATTGCGATTCTGCCATATATTACTTCAAGAGCGCTGTGTCCATCGATTCAACCAACTGGATATATTTTAAAAATTTAATTGCGGCGTTGCAGCAATGTGGAAAAAATGAGGAACTTATCGAAAAACTCGACTATGCCATAGAGCATTTTAAAAATCTTTCAGAAATAGATATGCTTAAGAAACTGCGCAGGCAGATTAAAAACAGGGCAGGATAGATGTCCATATTGTCGGCAAAAAATCTTGTGAAAAAATTTGGCGATACAACCGCCGTGGATGGTGTTTCCCTCGATATAGAAGCGGGAGAAATTTTTGGATTTCTCGGTCCAAATGGTGCGGGAAAGACTACGACAATTCGCCTTTTGACCGGTGCACTTTCCCCCGATGATGGAACCATAGAAATATTTGGGATGCGTTATGACGATAATGCCATAGCAATAAAGCGTCAAATCGGCGTAGTTCCCGATGAACCGCCTTCGTTCAAAAACCTGCGCGGATGGGAATTTTTGAAATTTATTGCATCAATATATCGATGCGAAAAGGATGTGTTTCATCGCGTCGATGAACTGTGTGAACTTTTAAAAATCGATTTTCTCGACGAATACACAGATGAATATTCTCACGGGATGAAGCAGAAATTGATGGTCGTTTCCGTTTTGATGCGCAGACCAAAGATTTTGTTTCTGGATGAACCGACGACCGGTCTCGACCCGTTCAGCGCGAGAGCCTTGAAACTGCTCCTTCGCAAGATAGCCAATGAAGGCGCCGCCGTCTTCCTAACCACGCACATCCTCGAAATCGCTGAAAAAATGTGCGATAGGCTGGGCGTAATCGTGGAAGGAAAAATTGTCGCACAGGGAACGATAGAACAACTCCGCTCTCAATCGGGAACCGAAGGAGACCTCGAAAAAATCTTCCTTCAACTCACTGGCACCGACGAAAGCGAAATCCGAAAACTCATCGACGAACTATAATTGTCAACAACACGCCGCAGGAAAGATAGCCACACCGATTAGTTCACATCGATTTCGTCGCCTGTGAACATATATCTTTTGATTTTCTTCGTGGAAGTCTTTGGAAATTCTTCAGATTGAATTCTAAATCCCTTTATTCGCTTATAGGATGCCATCCTATTGTATCCAGAACGAGCATGTCGATTATGATAGTTAGCAGTGCAGATATACGATTGTTGGGATTGAGCATCTTCAATATCTCACCTGAATTTTTTGGCTTTATAGCGATTTTTTCTCAAATAATTCTGCCAAAAAACTCTCTTTTGTGGTCTAAAACTCTTCGACCTTTTCCCAAAAGACTTTTCAAGTTGAAAAATTAAATTCGCAGAAAAATTTTTAAATTTGTGAAAAAATTCTATTGCGCATTACGAATATAGTTTTATGTTTAAAAGACTTAATATCAGGAGGATTTGATATGGCTATAAATCTGAAGCAGATTGCAGGCGAAAAAGATTTGCTTGCCCCAGGTCATCGTGCCTGCGCAGGTTGTGCTGGTGCTTCCATTCTCCGAATGGTCACCCACGCTGCAGGTCCAGATACGGTCGTTGGACTGGCAACGGGATGTATGGAAGTAGTTACCACAATTTATCCATATACTGCCTGGCGAATACCATATATTCATAATGCCTTTGAAAATGTGGCGGCAACTATTTCCGGCGTCGAAGCAGCATATCGTGCACTGAAAAGAAAAGGGAAAATCGACAAGGATATAAAATTCATCGCCATCGGCGGCGACGGCGGAACCTACGATATCGGAATTCAATCCCTTTCAGGCGCTATGGAACGCGGACACAATATGCTGTACATCTGCTATGACAACGAAGCATATATGAACACAGGCATACAGCGTTCAGGCGCAACACCTCTCGGAGCAGCAACTTCAACAACTCCAGCAGGAAAGAAAATTCCAGGTAAACAACAGCATAGAAAACCACTGACGGAAATTCTGGTCGCTCACGAAATTCCCTATGCCGCTCAAACCGCACCACACAACTTTATGGACCTTATGCGAAAAGTCCAGAAAGCACTTGAAATTGATGGACCGGCATTTATAAATGTCCTTATGCCCTGCCCCGTTGGATGGCGCTTCCCCGAAAATCTATCAATCGAAATGTCAAGAAGGGCTACCGATGCCTGCTTCTGGCCCCTTTTCGAAGTCGAAAATGGAGAATGGAAATTGAACTACAATCCAGAAAAAAGCGGAAAGAAAATCTCCATCGAAGAATGGATAAAACCACAGGGAAGGTATAAACATCTTTTTGCTCCACAAAACCAGCACATCATAGGCGAACTGCAGAATTGGGTGGACAAAAGATGGAACGAATTGAAGAAAAAATGTGGCGTAGAATAGAAGCCTTCGGCTTCACCATCCACGCTTCGCGGCGCGTTGGGTTTTGCTCCCATTCTGGTCGCTCAGATTTTGCCTGTCTGAACGACTTGACAAACATCGCCGTAGAGAAATTTTTCATTGATAATTGATAATTGTGAATTGATAATTGATGAAAATATCCCACGACTGAAGTCGTGGGTTGCAGAATGAGTGTTCGGATACAACTCTCAAGCAAATTATTGAAAGGTTTCCATCATACCCTATCCAAAAAGGTTTTT
>JAGHAI010000190.1 GCA_021161555.1 bacterium | reverse complement strand
TTCTCGAAGTCATTCCCGTTTTGCCGCCGGATTTGCGTCCTCTAATTCCTCTTGAAGGCGGGAGATTTGCCACATCTGACCTCAACGATTTATATAGAAGACTCATAAATCGAAATAATCGACTTAAAAAGCTGATTGAGATACAGGCTCCCGATGTAATCCTGCGCAATGAAAAAAGAATGCTCCAGGAAGCCGTAGATGCACTGATGCAGAACGGCAAAGTCACCACAGCGGTGCGCGGACAGAACAGAAGACCGCTTAAATCCCTTTCCGATTTTCTGAAGGGAAAGCAGGGCAGATTCAGGCAGAATCTTCTGGGGAAACGCGTCGATTATTCGGGCAGAGCTGTGATTGTCGTCAACCCCGAGTTGAAGATATGGCAGTGCGGCCTGCCCAAAACGATGGCTCTTGAACTCTTTAAGCCTTTTATAATAAGAAAACTTGAAGAAAAAGGATTTACGCAAACCATAAGAACTGCGAAAAAGTATGTTGAAAAAAGCAGAGCTGAAATCTGGGACCTGCTCGAGGAAACCACAAAAGACCATCCTGTGGCTTTGAACAGGGCGCCAACATTGCACAGATTATCTATACAGACATTCTACCCCGTTCTCGTTGAGGGAAAGGCAATTCAGATACATCCGCTTGTATGCACAGCATTCAACGCAGACTTTGACGGAGACCAGATGGCTGTTCATGTACCTTTATCATTTGAAGCACAGCTGGAATCTCATCTGCTTATGATTTCTGCAAATAACATCCTGTCGCCTGCAAATGGCAAGCCTCTCGCCTCACCGACGCAGGATATGGTTCTCGGCGCATTCTATATGACAAAGGAAAAACCCGGGGAAAAGGGCGAAGGGAAAGTATTTTCCTCGATTGATGAAGTGCTTATAGCTTTCGACCATAAGAAAGTCGGTATTCATGCAAAGATTTATGTCAGAATGCCCGCGCAGACAGAGCATCTTGCCGTTGATACAGGTATGGAAATCAGCGCAGGTGCACTTCTGGCAAGAATTCCAAGATGTCCAATGTGGATTGAGAAAAAAGAAGGAAATGAGACAAAAAGAGAATTAGTTCAGGAATTTGAAGATATAAAAGCACCGATGAAGGGAACGGTTGAAGTTCACATTGGCAGAGACATTTCAGACTTTACACGGATTATTATCACCTCCCCCACGGGACATAACAAAAGATACATTAAAATTCCACATGCCTTCGTCGCTACTACTGTTGGTAGAGTTCTCTTTAATCGAATTTTGCCCCCTGAACTTGGCTATAGAAACCGCCTGATGAAAAAGGGAACATTAAAGGAGCTTGTTTCGGAAGCCTACGATAAAGTTGGGGTTCGCAGAACGGCAAAGTTTCTGGATAGGCTGAAAAAACTTACCTTCGAAGCCGCGACAATGGGGTCTATCTCGATTGGAATAGATGACCTTGTAATTCCGCCGCAAAAACAAAAGATGATTGAAGAAGCGCGAAAGCAAATTAATAAAATTATGGAGATGCGCGAAAAAGGTATCATTACAGAAAAAGAACGATACAATAATGTCATAAATATCTGGTCTCATACACAGGAACAGATTACGCAGGCGCTTTTTAATATGCTTTCAGCGCACAAATATGGTTTCAATCCGCTTTCTATGATGGTGGAATCAGGCGCAAGAGGCAGCCAGGACCAGATAAGACAGCTTGCTGGACTGCGTGGACTTATGTCAAAACCTCAAAAACGGCTGACAACACAATCAATCATTGAAACGCCAATCTTATCGAACTTCCGAGAAGGGCTTTCTGTTATGGAATATTTTATTTCCAGTCATGGACAGAGAAAGGGGCTTGCCGACACCGCTTTGAAAACTGCTGATGCAGGCTATCTTACGAGAAGATTGGTTGATGTCGCTCAGGATGTCACAATCGTCGAGGAAGACTGCGGCACGATTAGAGGTGTTCAGAGGTCTGCGCTTAAGGACGGAGAAAAAGTTATAATTCCACTCAGAGAAAGAATTGCCGGCAGGTATGCCGCCGACGATGTGTATGACCCCGTCACAGGAGAAATCATTGTCGAAGCGGACGAATACATCACTCCTGAACTGGCGCGGATTATTGAGGACAAGGGAATTGAGAGTGTTTTAATTCGCTCTGTTCTTACCTGTGAATCGAGGCGCGGAGTGTGCCAGAAGTGTTATGGAATGGACTTATCCACGAGGAAACCGGTCACCATCGGCGAAGCTATTGGTATAATTGCTGGTGAAAGTATTGGAGAACCGGGAACTCAGCTTACACTCAGAACTTTTCACATCGGTGGTATTGCTGCGGCGGGAACGGAACAATCACAGGTCAGAAGCAAGTACGATGGACACATAATATACAGTCACATAAAAGTTGTCCCCGACCCCGATGGCAAGGGCAAAGGTATCGTATTAAATAGAACCGGTGCAATCATTGTCGTCGATAAGCAGGAAATTCAGCACAGATACGAAGTCCCTTATGGTGCAAGATTGTTCGTTGAACATCAGCAAAATGTGAGTAAGGACGATGTTATCTATGAGTGGGACCCATACATAAATCCTCTGCTGTCCGATGTGGAAGGCACAGTGGAGCTTGTCGATATCATCGACGATGTGACTGTAAAGGAAATGGTAGATGAAACAACGATGGCAAAAGAACTGGTGGTAATAGATGTCCGCGACAAACATCTAAATCCTCGGGTTATAATAAAGCAGGGTGAAAAACTGGTTGCAACATACCATCTCCCAACGGAAGCGCATATTCTCGTTAAAAATGGACAAAAAATTCTCCCTGGGCAACCTATTGCGAAACTATTGAGAGCAATTATGAGAACGAGAGACATCACCGGTGGTCTTCCACGAGTGACGGAATTATTTGAAGCAAGGAAACCTAAAAATCCTGCGATAATTTCAGAAGTGGATGGAGTAGTCGAGTTCACCGGTGAAGAATCTCGAAAGCCAGGATTTAAAGTTATCGTTCACGGAGACGAAGGAGAAACCCGTGAATACATAATTCCACGGGGAAGACACATACTCGTCCAGGATGGCGACCATGTCACAGCAGGACAAAAGCTGTG
The DNA here is from genome assembly GCA_021161555.1 of bacterium. GTDB lineage: Bacteria > UBP14 > UBA6098 > B30-G16 > B30-G16 > JAGHAI01. The sequence continues at coordinate 22,641 of JAGHAI010000190.1, read as the reverse complement.
CGACGGTCCCGTCATTCCTCACGACATACTCCGGGTGAAGGGCGACCAGGCAGTGATGGAATATCTGCTTAACGAAGTTCAGCAGGTATATTCACTTCAATCGGTTTCAATAAATGATAAACATATTGAAGTGATAATTCGCCAGATGTTGAGGAAGGTAAACATTCTCGATGGTGGTGATACAAAATTTCTCCGCGGTGAACAGGTTGACCGTGCCGATGTTCTTCAGGAAAATGTCCGCGTTACCGCACAGGGAGGCAAACCCGCAAACTTCGAGCCGCTTCTGCTTGGAATAACTCGAGCAAGCCTTAGCACAGAAAGTTTCATTTCTGCGGCATCATTCCAGGAAACAGTGCGTGTTCTCACAAAAGCCGTCATAGGCGGTAAGACAGATTATCTTGTTGGGTTAAAGGAAAATATCATAATTGGAAGACTTATCCCTGCTGGAACTGGCTTCAGAAAATATATGAAAATACGACCTGATACTCCCGAACTAACAGAAGAAGAAGAACAGGAATTTATGGAGAAGCACTTTGCCATAATAACCCCCGAGGAAATGGAGGAATCGTATCAATTACCGATATAATTAACTTGACAGAACAGGAAATCGTATTTAAAAATAATTATTGAATATAAAATTGAAAATATTGGAGGATTTTATGCCAACAGTAAATCAACTTGTGCGCAAACCACGAAAGAAGGTGGTGAAGAAGTCCAAGTCGCCTGCGCTTCAAAATTGCCCGCAGAAACGAGGAGTATGTATTCGTGTTTACACAATGACGCCGAAAAAGCCCAATTCTGCATTGAGGAAAATAGCCAGAGTTCGCCTCACAAATGGCATTGAAGTGACAGCCTACATCCCTGGCGAGGGACATAATTTGCAGGAACACTCAATTGTGTTAGTTAGAGGCGGCAGAGTTAAGGATTTACCAGGTGTCAGGTATCATATAATTCGTGGTGCGATGGATTCCGTTGGAGTTGAAGGAAGAAAGCAGTCGCGGTCGAAGTATGGAACCAAAAGACCGAAGAAGTAAACATTTTTACATAGCATACTATCGATTTATTAAACATCGATATGAATTTCGATATCGGGAGGGCTGAAATGAGACGGACAATAGCTTTTCTTTCGGTCGTTGCAGTTTTTCTTTTCATTCTGGGCTGTTCTAAAGCCCGCCTTTCAGAAGAAGAATACTCACGCAGAGCGACAGATGCATATCGTCAGGGAAAATATGAAGAAGCCTGGACGAATTATAGGATGCTTCTTTCCTACTATCCCGAAAGCCCGAAGGCAGAACAATATCGCTCGCAACTTGTCGAAGTTCTCCTCAAACTCGCACAAAATTCCCCCGAACAACTCAAACAGGGATATTTCGATGAATTGAAAATGCTTGGAGCATCATCAGATACTTTGATGGCGTGGCTGAAATTCAGCGCAGCATCAAACTACAAGGACAAAGAAAAATCACGGCAATCATTCAAGGAAATTACCTTTAAGGAATATCTTTTAGCGGCACAATATGCCATAAACAGAATGCGCTTCAGGGATGCTCTGCACGCTTATGATAAGTGCGCGCAGATTTATCCTGATAATCCAGGAACATACAAGGCGCTTTTTCTCGCAGGATTTGTCGCTTCGGAATACTTAAAAGACAAGGATAGCGCACGGGAATATTATAAAAAAGTGATTGAAAAATATCCCGATTGCGACCTCGCTGACGACGCAAAATGGATGCTTGAAAATATGGACAAACCACCCGACCAGATTACTTTTACCACTGATACAACGAAGAACAAAGGCAAATAATCTCCTTATAATTACATCTTCTTTTTATCAGCGGGCTTTTTTAAGTCAAAGCCTTTTATAGAAAGCGAGTGTGGTCATCGTGGAAAATGATGTTCATCGAGAGCGCTTCCTCGTATTCGACCTCGAAATGACGGGATTATCTCCCGATAACGATTCAATAATTGAAATCGGGGCAGTTCCCTTATATGGAATGGAGCCAGAAGGCGAAATGTTCTTCTCCCCTATGCGGCCATACACAATAATAGGCGCAGATTCAAAACGCATTCACGGACTTGATGGAAATCAAATTCTGGATGCTCCTCCACCAGATGTAGTCCTGCCAGAATTTTTCAATATGATGAAGGGAAAAATCCTCGTTGGACAGAACCCCAGCCTCGACCTATCGTTCCTCTGGAAAGCGGCAAAAAACATCGGCGGAGACATTCCACACGATTGGGCGATAGATATATCAAAAATTTTCTCATTCATATTTCCCCAAAATCATCTATCCCTCGATGCTATGGCTAAAACATTGAAAATAAGAACTCACAGAGAAAACCACAACGCACTTGAAGATGCAATCATAACATCAAAAATTTTCATAAGACTTGTGCAACTAATCACGAAAAGAGGGATTTATTCGACCAGGAAAATAATATCCATTGGAAAAGCATCACTTGAATATAAATAACAATGAAAATTGCGGATAAAAAATATGGAATATACGCTTGCAGGCATTGGAGAATCGTCGCTTGAAGTGAAAAAGTCCAGATTTTTTGGCTTTGCATACAGCGTCTCATCGGAAGAAGAATGTAAAAGAATTTTAAAAAATTTACAAAAGCGCTTTCACGATGCGACACATATAGTATATTGTATTCGTTTGGGCTATGGCGGAAAGTATGAATACTTCACCGACAGCGGCGAACCATCGGGAACTGCGGGCGCTCCAATAATGCGCATTCTCAAGGGACAGAAGATATCCAATGCTATGGTTGCCGTTGTAAGATATTTCGGTGGAATAAAGCTCGGCACAGGCGGACTTGTGAAGGCATATTCTCAAACAGCCAGAATTGCAATAGAAGATGCAGGGATAATCCCCTTCATAGAAATGGTTGAAATCGAAGCAAAAATTCCATATGGCGCAGTATCGCAGATGGCAATTTTGATTGACAAAACAGGGGGAACTATCACATCGCAGGATTTTTCTGAAATTGTAACTATCAAAGCAAGAATTCCAAAAAACGCAATAAACGAACTTCAATCTTTTATCAGCGAAATAACCAGAGGAAAGGAAATTTTTAAAATAAAAGATTAACAGGCGTCCTTAAAAATGAAAAATATACATAAGAAAATAATATGGATAACGGCACTCCTGTCAATTCTCATAACCACAGGATGCGGTTCGGGAGACGAGAGAACCGAAAAGGCAGAGAACATAAGAAAACTGCCCGAATTTTCGCTGGAAAACGACAACGGACAAAAATATACTCAAAAAAATTTTCGTGATAATGTGGGTATTATATCCTTCGTTGCGAGCTGGTGTGGTCCTTGCGGAGTTGAACTCACCGAACTGGACAGCATTGCACAAAAGTATTCAGAAATTATTGCACTTGCGGTCACATACGAACCCCCAGAGTTTTACCGTGAACTTATAGACAGTTTGAAAATAAAAGTTCCAATATTTCAGGCAGATTCATCCTTCTTCGTATCTATGGGGGTTTCAAAACTTCCCACAAGGATGCTGATTAAGGATGGATATATCATATCGCAGGTGGTTGGTGCGCCAATATCAAAAAATTCAACATTTGAAGACAAATTAAAAGATGCGCTTGGAATTAAGGAAGCCGACGGTGATTCATCTAATTCTGCAGACAATCGCTGATAAATCCTTTTTCAAATTTTTTCTGACAGTTCACTGCTAACTTTATAGAACAAAATCCACTTCTCCCCCACATTTCGTGCATTTCCCATCCTTTATACCGACAATCCTTGAAAAGAAAGCCTCCCTTTTTACGAGCAGATTGCCGCATCTGGGGCAGTGCGTGTCCTCCGTTCCCTTAATGCGTATGTTTCCCACATAAACATAGTCGAGTTTTTCTTTTGCTATCTGATACGCTTCCATAAGTTTTTCAGGCGGTGTTGACGGTATGTCGAGCCGATACGATGGATAATACCTTGAAATGTGAAGTGGTATTTTTTTATCTATGCTCGCAATGAAATCTGCAACTTTTTGAAAATCTTCAGCAGAATCGTTCAGTGTCGGTATTACGAGGTTTGTCACTTCCACGAGGCAATTTTTGGATTTTGCCGCCGTTTCGATTGTTTCCAGAACTGGGTCAAGCCTTCCGCCGATATACTTTTTATAAACATCATCGTTCATCGTTTTCAGGTCAATGTTCATTGCATCAACATACTGAAGAAGTTCTTTTAGCGGTTCTGGATTTATGTATCCGTTTGTGACCAGAACAATCGCAAGTCCTTCTGGCTTTGCGACTTTTGCAACATCGAGAATATATTCAAACCAGATAATTGGTTCTGTATATGTAAATGCAATTCCGGATGAGTCTTCCGCCTTGGCAATTTCGACAAGTTTCTTAGAAGAAATATACTTTGTGGGAACAGAAGACTGTGAAATTTGCCAGTTCTGGCACCATCGACACCGCAAATTACATCCGTTGGGGCTCACAGAGAGAATATAACTTCCCGGCTTGAAGTGGAAAAGCGGTTTCTTTTCGATTGGGTCCATAGCAAGGCTCGTCGTCTCGCCGTAGCCGAGCGAATATAATGTTCCATTCTCGTTGCCTCGAATTCGGCAAATTCCCTGTTTCCCCACATCGATTTCACAATAGTGAGGACAAAGAGTGCATCTTACCCCACCGTCAGATGTTTTTTCCCAATATTTTGCTTCCACTTTCATAATGTCATTATCTCTCCGTTTTCAGCGAATTCAAAATCCAATCTACGGCGGAAGAAATATCCTCCGCAACAAAATCCGCCATTTTCACGACTTCGTCAGGCTGTTCTCTGCCATAGCCAGAAAGAACCAGAACGGCAGGAACTCCAAGATTTTTACCGAGTTCAACATCGCTTTTCCTATCGCCAATGACAAACGCAGGAACGACATTCAGCTCCCGCACTGCCTTTTCAACCATTCCAGTCCCAGGTTTTCTACAGGGACAATCTATCGCATATTCCTCAACCGAACCATTTGCATAATGAGGACAATAATACAAAGCATCTATTTTCGCCCCGCCTTCTGCGAAAAGTGATTTTACACGGTCATTCACCTTCACAACAGCATCTTCTCCAAAATATCCCCGGGCAACACCGGATTGATTGCTCACAACAATCACGGCAAATCCTTCATCATTGAGTTTCTTCACCGCTTCGATTGCACCAGGAATAACTTCGACACCATCAGGGTCGGACAGAAAACCTTTTTCCACAATAAGCGTGCCGTCTCTGTCAACAAATACCGCTTTTCGTGGACTATCTTCCATACTGTTAAATTATTCTTCAGGCATCAGCTTGCCGTTTTTAAGCCTCAAAACTCTATCGGCATACTGCGCCAGTTCAATGTTATGCGTTGCAAGAACAATCGTTAATTCGAACTTTTCCCTCATTTTTGTAGCGAGCTGCATAAATTTATGTGCGTTATCGCTGTCGAGGTTTCCAGTTGGTTCATCTGCAATAAGAATTTCGGGATTATTTATCAACGCCCTTGCCAGAGCAATCCGCTGTTGCTCGCCACCCGATAGTTGAGCAGGAAAATGATTTTTCCTTTCGGCAACACCAAGTTCAGACAATAAATTCAGCGCGTGTTCCTTTGCTTTTGTTCCGTTTTTATGTGCAATCATAGCGGGAATAAGAAGATTTTCAAGAGCGGTAAATTCAGGAAGAAGATGATGAAATTGAAAAACGAACCCAACCATTTGCGCACGCATAAAAGCCGTATCGTTTGCATTGATATTGTCGAATAAGTTTCCATCGAAATACATTTCCCCGTCGGACTGCGTATCTATAAGACCGAGAATGTGAAGAAGCGTGCTTTTTCCAACGCCCGATGCACCGACGATGGCGACAAATTCGCCACGAGATATCGACAAATCCACGCCGCGAAGAACTTCAAGACGCCCCTCGGGAGACGGATACCACTTCCAGAGATTTTTACATTCAAGTATGTAAGGCATATTCCTTTTTTATCGAAACGAGCATCCCGATTTTTCGGGATGCCCGCTGTCAGAAATTAAATGTGCAACCGAAAAACCACCTATGGATGTATTGTCATAGTTCCAGTTCCAATAGAAAGAACCCAATATCCTCTGCCAGGAACAAATTCAGTCACAGGCTCGTAGGAATGAGTTTCACAGTTATATCCATAGACATTTCCTGGAAGAATTAGATTTGGTGGGTCGGTTTCAAACCATGCCGTTTCTGATACCGAACCCACAAGGTTCCACCCAGGATAAATCGGAATCGTCACAGTTGTGAGAGGAATTCCACCAATGTGATATGCAGAACTTTCATCAGAATATACCCAGAAACCGAAGCCAATGCGAGGTATATCACTTATGATATATGTCTGCATTTCCGCGTCAAATTCAAAAGGACCTGCGGTGACATTTTCCAGAAAATCGACCCAATCGGGCACTGTAATTGCCGTAGGCAAAGATGCAAGAGTCCATTCGTCGCAGAAATCCACATTGCCAGTATCGGGAAGCGGCTGAGAATAGGTTATAGTAAGCGTTTCATTCGACGCATAAAGATAAGTGGAATTTCGCTTCATATCAATAACATCGTTCAGCATTATAATTCCATCGGGCCAATTGTCGGGATTCCAATAAAGAGAACCAGGCTCATCAACTGTTACTATATGCCAGGTAATGGGAAGCTCGTATGTATTTCGATAATCTCTTTTCAGCTTCGTAATCGCTGGATATGACGGGTCATCGAGCGGATGATAGACTTCGGTTTTTGTCGGCGGCGGAGGAAGAATGATTAAATCAAGAGTCGGGTCAAAACCTTCCGTCGCAAGGTCAGCACAACCTATGGAAAGAACTTCGGGCTCGAGATATCCACCTTCACCATCGTATCCATAGAATACCAAATCCTTTAACCACTGCGTTTGACTCCACAGAATAAGTATCATTCCATCCTCGCCGTAATAACCAACTCTGCCGCTGTCAAGAACTGCGCTGCTGAGAATTACAGGTGTATAGGAGGCACCTGGCGCATCATCCCGAATGTGAAAGTCAATAAATACGAATGTATCCACATCGCTCATCGGCGATGTACTTTCCGCATAAATATGAAGTTGACTGCCTGCGGTATCCCACGAAACAGTGAAGCCCGAAGATGCCGAACCGGTGGCAACAATATCGTTAACATAAACCACAGCAGGATTGTATTCAACCCACAAATCATAAGTTCTAATCATAAACCGCCCCGGATTTTCGGTCAACAGAGGAAATTGAATATCATCACCTGGATATAAAGTCGTATCAGGGAACCATAAATGCAAAAAGTCAATTGTAAACGACCAGCACATTCCATCGCTGTTAGGACCGCAATATTCTGTAGATACAAAGTCTGAAGCATAAACACAGACATCGACGGTATCCCCCACCGACCAGGTATATATCCCAACGGGATTGAAGTGCAGCGTGCTGTCAGATTGGTCATAATAAAGCGCTTCAGAACCACCGATATAGAAACTGTCAGTTCCATCAATTAACATAACCAGCGAAGATGTATCTAATCCAGCAAGGTCATCCCAGATATGAACAGATATATCGGTGGATATTCCTCCGACAATTTCACCATCGGGTGGATATTCCCCTTCAAACACAGGAGGGTCAAGGTCCACAACAAACCATCCCGAGACAGGCGCCGCAAGACTGCAACCACCGGCATCTTCAGCATCTATCAGGGAATAGAAGACAGAATCTCCCGACGCGAACTCGTCAGTATCAGGAGAAAATATTAAAGTATCGTTCAAATAACTCATACCCGGTTCAGATGGATATTCCAGAGTATCCTCATTAACCACAAGAGTTATGGTGTTTTCGTCAACACCGATATCATCATCGTAAATTCCTATGGTGATGTCCTGCGGATTACAAGCTGTCCATACACCCGGGTCAGGATGAATATTTTCCGCCACTGTTGGCGTGCACCAGCAATTGGGAACATACATACATCCCGAGCCTTCTGCGACATAAGTATCACCAGAAACTACCACCTGAAAACAACCTGCTTCACCCGTGCATCCTGCCTCATAATTGACTCGCCAGAAGAATGTCGTGGTATCGCCAGCGGGAACATCGGTTCTCAACATAGGATTATCGCCATATAAAATTTCAATACACGAACCGTATGTGATAAACGCAGAAATGGAATCCAGGTCTTCGCCAGTGTTATTTGCAACATCAACCTGAATAACCTGAAAAGTTCCGAGCAGTGGAATTATTTCAGCATAAATAGATGTAAATCCCAGACTGAAATCATACCAGCTTCCGCCTGTTGATTCTGGAAAATCCTGATAGAACCAGTTGCTGAATGAAATTAACGCACAGGATTGGCAATGAACTGGCCAGGTGGTAACAGCAAAGAACATAATTGCCTGTTCAAGCAAAATATTCACCACTTCCTCTCCCCCCCACATAGATACACAGTCATAACAGGTGCTCGATGTATCACAGAAACAGGCGTCTGTTAGCAGTATTATCACACGCAGAGCGCCAGGTCGCCAGTGCATTGAATCAACAGCTGCCATAATAGCATCCAGAGCTGTTTCAGGTGCATCTCCTCCACCCCAGGAACCCATCGTCATCCAGGAGACAAAAGTGCCTATATCTGTGGTAAGATTACCGCCGTGAGGAAGGTTAAACCCATCACCGTAAGTGACAATTCCGAACGAACAGTCATACCCGGTTGCCGCCATAGTTTCTGCGAACTCAACTATATTGGCTCGCGCAGCGCCAATTAGACTGTCCATACTTCCAGTAGTATCGAGCACAAAAACAATGTCAACCGCTCCTGTATCCTCAGTGCAGGTGATAAAAAGATTAAAATCGCCCTCGGCGTTCTTCGTGAAAATGTGAGGCGTTCCTTTCCGAACAAGCCGCATTTCTGTGATTTCAAGTCCTCTTTGTTGCGACCAGGAAGGAAGCACAGAAAAGAATAAAACCAAAAATAGAACAAACACACCAACTCTTAAGTCTCTCATCGATAACCTCCGAATAATATTTAATAATAAATATATATGCTCTCCTATTTTGTCAACATACAAAATCAGAGATTTTTAAAAAGTCTATCCTATTTTTTCTTTTTAGTTCTTTCACTCGATTTTCGGAATCGTATTCCGAGGGAATTTCTAATAACATCCCTAACCGTATCGACGGGGATAAATTTTATCGAATTTTTTATTTCATCAGGCAGTTCCGGAATATCCTTTTCATTTTCCTCAGGAATGAGAACTTTCTTTATCCCAAGGCGGTGCGCAGCCAGAGATTTCTCCTTCAATCCCCCGATGGGCAGAACATCCCCACGCAAAGTTATCTCACCTGTCATAGCAATACCTTCTTTTGGCGCTTTGTTCAAAATTTTCGAGACGAGCGCAACAGCTATGGTGACACCAGCAGAAGGACCATCCTTTGGTATAGCGCCAGCAGGAACATGAATATGAATATCATTTTTCTGAAATATCTCAGGGTCGATGCCAAGTTCAGAAGCTATAGCTCTAACCCAGGAAAGTGCAATTTGAGCGGATTCCTTCATAACATCTCCAAGACTTCCAGTTAGTATCAATTTTCCGCTTCCGGGCAAGGTTGCAGCTTCTACCATTAAAACTTCGCCGCCGAAAGGTGTCCAGGCAAGACCTGTGGCAACACCAGGCCTGGGTTTATCGAGCAATTTTTCCCGCGTGTACTTCTCCGCTCCGAGCATCTCGCGAACTACCTTTTTTGTCACATTCAGCTTTTTGAATTTATTTTCCGCAATTCCTTTGGCAGTTTTTCTGCAGATGGATGCAATCGCCCGATTCATATTTCTTACGCCAGCCTCACGAGTATAAGAATTTATCAAATATTTAAGTGCGCTGTCCTGAAAATGAAGCTGCTCCTTCGTCAATCCGTGATTTTCAAGTTCTTTGGGAATCAAAAATTTCTTGGCTATATGAAGTTTCTCAATCTCCGTATATCCAGGAAGATGCAATGTCTCCATTCTATCAAGCAGAACGCGTGGTATGGGGTCGATGTAGTTCGCAGTTGCAATGAAAATAACCTTCGTCAAATCAAATGGAACATCGAGATAGTGGTCAGTGAACGAAAAATTCTGTTCGGGGTCAAGCACTTCAAGTAGCGCGGAAGCAGGGTCTCCTCTGAAATCCTGACCAATTTTGTCCACTTCATCGAGCATAAATACGGGATTGTTGTATCCTGCCCTTCTTATGCCCTGAATAATTCTTCCTGGAAGCGCACCCACATAAGTTCTGCGATGTCCCCTTACCTCCGCTTCATCCTTCATTCCACCGAGGGAAATTCTCACAAATTTTCTTCCCATAGCGCGGGCAATGGACATTCCAAGCGATGTTTTTCCCACGCCAGGCGGTCCAACAAAAAGCAATATGGGTGATTTTACATCTGGTTTCAGTTTGCGAACTGCGAGAAATTCGAGCACTCGCTCCTTAATTTCGTCAAGGTCATAGTGGTCTTCGTCCAGAATTTTGCGCGCTTCTGCAATGTTAATTCTATCATCAGTCGATTTCTGCCAGGGCATTTCTACAAGCCAATCTACATAAGTCCTCGATACTGTATATTCAGCGGAGGACGGGTTCATCTTCGATAATCTATCAATTTCCTTCAGCGCAGCTTCCTTCGCTTCTTCTGGCATACCTGCTTCTTCAACTTTTTTACGCAACTCATCAATTTCCTTACCAATATCCTCTTCGCCAAGTTCTCTCTGAATTTGCCGCAACTGTTCGCGAAGATAATATTCCTTCTGCGCCTTTTCCATTTCCTCGCTCGTGCGTTTCTGAATTTCCTTGGTCAATTCCAGAATAGTACGTTCTCTCTTCAGAAGGTCGATTATCATCTCAAGTCTCTTCTTCGTGGAAAGTTCTTCGAGGATTTCCTGCTTCTTTTCCGGGGTAATATTGAGATTCGCAGCAATAAGGTCGGCAAGTTTGCCTGGTTCTGTTGTATTAAGGGCAGCGAGACGAAGCTCATCGGGGAGGTAAGGTGCAATCGCAACGACCTTGTCGAAAAGCTGAAGAACAGTTCGCATAAGTGCAGATTCTTCCTCATCCTTCAGAACAATATCTTTAAGTTCAGTAACGCGAGCAGTGTAATAAGGTTCCATACTAACAATCTGTTCAAGCCGCACCCTTGAAATCACCTGAGCGAGGAATTTTATAGTCCCATCGGGAAGACGCAGCATCTTTAAAATAATAGCTCTGCATCCAATTCGATATATTCGTTGTCTTATGTTGCTCTGCGGTTCTGCATCACTCCGCACCGAGAACAACGAAAGCATTTTATCCTTCGATAAAACATCATTGATAAGCTTGATAGACTGTGAATCGCTCACCATCAGCGGAGTTATCAATCCTGGAAATGTTATTATACCTGCCGGAAGTGGAAGCAATGGCAATATGTACTCTTTTCCTTCGTGCATATTTTCCTCATTTGATTTCGATTGTCCTGGAAACTGTCTTGTTCTCCTTAATTTCCACCCTTAAAAACCCATTTCTATATTTTGCACTCACCTCACCGCCAACAAATTTAACAGGAAGCCGAATAACCCTTTCAAAAGGACCATAGTTAATTTCCATATGATGAAATATCGGCGATGGCTCTGGTAAAATTTCATCCCGATTGCCGCTAATTATAATCGTGTTTTCAATTTGCTTTATAGAAATCTTATCCACAGAAATTCCAGCTATTTCAGCAAGTATTATCAATTTATCCTCCGTTTCAAAGACATCCACAGGAGGATGCCATCTGTTCAGTTCATCCATAAGCGATGGTAGGTGCATTTGCGAAAATCCAGCCAAAAGCCTTATCACATCATCCTCAAGAGATTTAGGGTCCTTCAATATTATACTCATTTCAAAACCTCGCGCTTTTAGTAAAATTTATATATTGCAATTAAAATTGCAATATAAATCGCATCTCCTCTATTTTATGAGAAGAATCTTGCCACTTGTAGTTTTCTCACCCAAACGGACTCTTACTACATAAATTCCCGACGAAAGACCATCGCCATCGATGATAAATTGCCTCTTGCCCGACGGAATTTTCCCATCGTAAACGACCTTTGCACATCTTCCGTCCATAGTGAAAAGCGAAATTTTCAAATCGGTCTTTTCGTCGACTTCAATATTATCTATCTCCAGCACAGTCCTATCGTTGAAAGGATTTGGATGCACTCTAAGGAAATCAAACCTATCGGGAAGAATTTTATCATCTTTACCCTCATCGACATCGACAATCATTCCAACCTTTAAGAGAAATGCCAGCGTATCACTGAATCCGCCCGAATTTGCAGAAATTGCAACGGGTATTACTATTATCGTGTCAGGAGGACAGGAAGATGAAATCTGGAATCCGATTGGATATCCTGCATTTGACCTTGCAACTCCAGGTGCGATATAACTAAAGTTTCCATTTTCGCCCGTTGTGGAAATCATTGATGTAGAAAGCGCCGAACCGGTTGTCAGAAACGCTCCCTGTGTGCCTCCATTCTTCAATCTGAAATACATATGCACCATATCGTTCGGCTCAATTATTCCATCGTTATCGCCATTAGAATCATCATAGGACAGGGAATCTAAATAATATAGCCACGGCTGATTAGCAGCACCTGGTTCAATAGTAGTTATCCGCAATGCGCGGTTTACTTCAATTGGAGCCGCTGTCTCGTCAAGAACACCTTCGTAATAATATTGCAGTCCAGTAGTTTCATCGGGCGATTCTATGCCAACTCCGCCGTTATCTGTAATATTCACATAATTATAATAGAAATATATTTCACTATCGCCAGTCGGCGTATGATAATATTGCGTATCACAGATGACAATCTGAAATGTGATGTATCCATATCCATAATAGAACTGCACATTGTCATATTGAATATAGAACTTGTGCGCAGAGGCGTCATAATATCGAAAAATATCTCCGCCAGAACTTCTGTGAGGCGCCAGGTCTGCCCACATTGGAGCGACAATTCCTTCGGGACCGCTGGAATTTGGAAATGTCTGCGGAGTTCCGCTTCCAGCGCCAGACCAGGTGCAACCCGGCGGAGCAATAAAACCATTGCTCGCAACAGAAATACTGTTATACACATTCCCGTAAAATTTCATCGGGAACGGAAGCGCTATGTCCGTGATTGCATCATCGCTATTGGTAATATCTCCTATTGTGGTGCCAGAACTGGTTATGTCATTCCATTCATATATGGGAGCAAGACCACTGCCAACATCTGTGTCGTCGATAATGTAATAGCCATAAGCATCAGGACCTGTGGGAATGCTGTATCTATCCCCGCCTGTCGATAATTGAACATACAGCGTTTCCACATCCACATACATAGGACAATCTCCAGTAAGAATTAGCGGAAGAGTGAATTCATCGCCAGGATTGAGGAAAGGTGAAACCGAAATCGAAAATTCAGGATAATTATCCTTAGTGGTTAACCGAAGCAAATTTCCATATTCAGCATACTGCTGAACCACTGCGGCAGAATCTTCACTTCCGACAAGCTCTCCGGAAAGGTCGAACACATCAGCTTGCGTTTGATTGCCCAACCTAATCGTCAAAAATGCCTGCTCGCCAGGGTCAAGTTTACCGTCGCCATTGCCAAGCGGAGAGGAATCGTCAATTAAAACAGTATCAATAGAAGCGGAATATCTGTGAACAGGCGGGTTTGGAATTACATTTCTATCCCAGGGTCCATCGGGATGTCCTGTGATGTGCAGTGTGAAGTTCAGCCCCTCGCTCGCCTGATGATTTTCCAATACCAGAAATGCCATAGTATCCCCCGAAACTGTGTCGCCAGGTGCAATCGCTGGAAATGTTGTTGTGGAATCGATGATGATAATATCAGGGTCATTTATCCGCAGAACTCCATTAAGCCCGGCGCCGGCAGCTTCATCACCGATGTTTGTGATTATCGGGGTAAAGGAAATCGTCTCTCCTGGATTTATCAATCCATCTCCATCGCCGGAAATATCGTTAAAGGTGGTCTGAGCACAATATATTGCAACACCACCGACATTCACATCAATCGTATCCTGATATGGATAAATGTTCGGTCCCGTTACAACAATAACAACAGGAATGCTGGCATCAATGTCCATAGAAACCACAGTGCTGCCAGCGGCATCGGTTAAATTATAGGAAAAGACATCGTCCTGATGAATTGCTACTCTCGCGTTTTCCACGCGAGCTCCCCCAGCCGAAACCACAACGGATATATCATTTGGTCCAGGCGGCACCGCAACTAGATGCTCCACAACCGGTGCCTGAATTGGGGCAGTCCAGGCAAGCATTTCAGGACTTCCAAGTAAAGCGCTTCTTCCAAATTCCTCCCTCGCATCAGGCGAACCGCCAAATTCCGCCCACAACTGATTTTTCCCATAGCAGTGTGCAGCACCCACCTGATTTATCTTTTCCTTGAACAATCCCTTAAAAATGTTTCGCGAAAGAGACGAGCGCTCAACAGAATTACTGCTTACCGCTGTTTGTCCTATGAATTGAACTGACCCCTTCGGATGAGTTGCAGTTCTCGCCCTCGTGGAGCGCTCGCACATAACCTGGGCATCCGAATGATACAAATTTTGAAAATCAGCAGTACCACAGGTTATCGAAATGTTTATTGGACACTTTCCGCCATTGTCAAGGGTATCGAGACCACCAGCGTCAGAAAGAGAGTTACCGAACTCGTAATAGTAATCGGGCCAGGCTTGACCGCGATATTGAACAAAACCCAATCCTGCCTCAACATAGGGCTGAACATCGTAAAAATCATCCCCATTGCAACGAGTGAAAACCTGAACGCTGGTGAACCCGGCAGGAACACAGCAGGAATCCATTCCATAGTGAACTGCGTATCTATAAGAAGAATCAGCAGGACCTGGGTCTGCGCAATATGCTGGCGAAATAGAATGCCCCTCTCCATCTTCATTTATTATGCCAACTGCCCTCGCATACCAATCGTCAGTGGTATCGGGCTGTTTTTCATAGTTCAAATGTTTCTGGACAATCGTGGTTATCTGTGTGCTGTTGTCGGCGGACATTCTTCCTATGTACACATCAGAAAAGTCATCCCCTCCATCGAGAGTCGTATAGTCGTGGTCCCCAATATTTCCCCCGTAATCATCGTAAGTAGAAATATCTTCTGCATCTCCCACGAGAAGAACATAGGAAGGTGGCAGTGCCCAGGTATCGTAGGCGTTCTGTATGTAGTTTTTGATGGCGGTTGTGGAAGTTCCCGTTTCATCGGTGGTGGCAACCTTCGTGGGAAGCCCCTGCCACAACTTCCAATCAACCCAGTTCTGAATTTCATCTGTAAAATCGGGGCGTGCTATAATAAGCAGTTCAGCGCCATCGTCGGGATTCCATTCCTTTGAGTGAAAAGCATCCGGCGGAATTGCATCGTCGCCGTTGACGAGCATAGCCTTATATAATTTCCCAAAAATGTGGCTATAATGTCTGCTGTCGTAAATTGTCCCCTGCCCGCCAAAGTGGTTTACAACTATTTTTGCGCTTTTCAGGTATTTCACTCCAAGTTCGGGGTCATATTTCACAGGCACAACATCCACAGCGACAACGCGGACACCACGCCATATAAAATCGCCTATTACTTCCGCACTTCCACCGAAAACCTGCGAATAAAGATTATCATCTGGCGCAATGTCAAAATCCTTTATCCAGGAAGGAGGCCTTGGCGCGGGAAGAATATCCTGCCAATCCGACCATTCCACATCCTCAAGTGAAACAGAAACAAAAGCATTTTTGGGAACCGCAACATAATAACTGTATCCGAACAACTGCGGTCCATAAGTTTTTCCTCTCGGTCCAAAACCAGGACAGAAAATCATAAAATATCCATTTTCCACAGGATAAATTTCCACATTATCAATTGTAATCTTAAATTCTGTTCGATTGTAATCGCTCTGAATCAGCGTGGCATCGGGCAGCGCGGATAAAAATACGAACATCGAAACAATCGCTCCAACAATAAAAATACGCGCAAACATCTTATCCTCCAATAATATTTTATCACGCATAACTAATTATCTAACAACCAATATATATGTTCACCTCTACAAGATTGTAATATTATGTCTATAACTATATGTATAACAACATAATAGATATGATAGTTAAGACATAGCCAGCAATATCACCTCGAGAAAAAACTATTTCACAAGCAAAATCTTTCCGCAACAAACATCATTGCCAATCCGCATTTTCAACAAATATACACCCGTGGATAAATCTTTACCGTCAATCGTAAATTTGTGTTTCCCGATAGAAATTCTGCCAGAGAAAACAGTTTTTTCTCTTTTGCCGTTCAGGTTAAAGAGTGAAATATCGCAATCATTCGTTTTTTCATCGCCGTCTATGTAAACTTCAACAACTGCATTGTCATTAAAGGGATTGGGATGCACTTTCAACACATTTAATTTTTCTGGTATCTCCACATTTTCAATTGAGCTGGCATCTCCGCCTACCTGAATTGGTATTCCAATTGTGTCTCTATAAGTTCCAGAATTTGCATAAACTGCAAAAGGCACAATGATAAAGGTATCTTCTGGACAGAATGACGCTATTTCGAATACAACAGGCGAACCATCGTTAAAACCTGCATTTCCAGGTTCAATCGTCCCAAAGTGAGCAACATAAAAACTTGAAGAAACCACATCTGTGGAAACCGCAAATACATCGATATCACTTGCGGTGGAATTGCCGCCATTTCTCAATTTGAAACAAACCGCTATGGAATCACCTGGCTCAATAATACCATCAGAATCGCCCAGCATATCGTCAACAGAAAGCGAATCGGCATACACGAGCCAGGGCGAATGTCCAAAAGTGGGTATATTTGTAGTAATCCTCAACGCCCGAGCAGCTTCAATCGGCGCGGCATTTTCGTCATAAGTTCCAAGATAGCAATATTGCAGACCATCTGTCTCATCGGGTGATTCTATGCCAACTGCGAAATTCACAGGATTGACTATTCCATTGTAATAGATGAAAATCTCACTATCACCTGTCGGAGTTGGAAATGCTTCAGTGTCGCAAATTCGTATCTGCATAGACACAAATCCGCTTGTGGAATAAAAATCCACGCTGTCATATTGCACTACGAACTGATGTTTTTCCGCATCATAATATGAATAGATGTCTCCACCGGAATGATGAGGTGCAAGGTCAGCCCAGAGAGCCGCAATAACACCAGCAGGACCACCCGAATGAGGCATAGCCTGAGGAACTCCAGTTCCAGGACCAGACCAGCTGCAAAATTCCGGGGCAAGAAATCCATTGCTCGAAATGGAAACACTATCATAATCATATCCGTAAAACCTGAACGGGAAAGGCAGTTTTACAGTTACAATTCCATCATCTCTGTCGGTGATGCCGCTTATCGCCTCGCCAACGGACGAAATATCATTCCATTCATATTCGGGAACGAAATCGTCGATAAGGTCAGTATTGTCAATAATATAATATCCATACTCATCAGAACCTGTCGGCAACCTTATCGGGTCGCCAAGTATTGTCAAAGAAAGCTCCAGCGTATCGCAATATGAGTATGTTCCACAATCTGCGCTAATAGTCATATCAAGGGAAAAATCTAATCCTGGCGGAGCGTTTCTCGAAATCTGGGCTATAAAATTTCGTTCTGGCACAGCTGTAGAATCGCGCAAAAGTGCAGAATATTCACATTCGGAATAAATGTATGAAATCTCTGTCCAATTCGAAAGTTCTGCCTCTATATTAAAACCATCCGCCTGGGTGGTGTCCCGTAATACAACGGATATTTCAAACTGCTCACCAGGTTCGATGTATCCATTTCCGTTCCCAAAGGGCGGCATATCATAGATAATTACAGTGTCAAGTTCAGCAAAAAACCTGTGAACTTTTGGGTGAGTTATAATATTTCTTTCAACTGTATCCGTTGAATCGGGCGAAATCAAAAGCATTGATAAATTCAACCCATCGGAAGAATAATGCTCATCGGAAATAACGAATATCACGCTATCTCCGCAAACAGTATCGTCTGGAGCTATATAAGGAAAAGATGATATAGAATCGACAAATGTAATTAAGGGGTCATTTGTTCTTACAATACAGAAATATCCCGAATCTGCGTCATCGTCGCCGAGATTTGATATTTTTGGCATAAAGGCAATTCTCTCACCTGGATTCAGCAAACCATCACCATTGCCCTCGATGTCAAAGAAAGTATCGGGCACAGAAACGAGAATTACACCCCCAGTTAAAACTTCAATAGTGTCTATTATGGGATACATATTGGCTCCAGTAACCACCATAACCAGCGGAATGAAAGGTTGCACATCGATGGCTACGAGTGTCGTTCCTGTGGAATCAGTGAAACTATAGATAAGAGAATCTCCCTGATGGAAACATACCCTCGCATTTTTAACAGGTTCACCAGATGCTGAAACACCGATTACGATTGAATTTGGACCCCAGGGGACAACATCGGGATACTCGATATCAGGAACCTGTATATGAGCAGTCCAAGCCATCATTTCAGGACTTCCGAGCAGCGTCGTTGATAAATATTCATTCAGCACAGCAGAAGTGGGACCGAACTCGTCCAGCATACCATTTTTCCCATAGGTATCCGCCGATGCAAGCCAATTCAATTTAGCCTCGAAGAACCCCTCAAATATGTGTTTTGATAGTGATGACCTTTCGAGAGAATTCCAGCTGCACCTTGCCTGGCTATACCAGGCGACTCCTCCACAGGGTTCGCTCACAGAACCACATCGAGTCACATATTCACAGGGATAACCATCATCTTGGAAACCGCCCATAGCACAGGTTATCGATACGAATATGGGCAGTTTTTTCCCGTGAGCAGATGTAAGAATTCCGCCGAAGGGTTCCCACCAATCCATCACTGCCTGTCCACGATAATTTGCAAAATTACAGCCCGCTTCCAGATATGGACGCACAGTTGACGCATTATCGCCGGAACATTTTGTAAAAACTTCAGCAGATGAATATCCTGCGGCAAGACATTGTTCAGCGGCGTAATTAACAGCTGCGAGGTAGGAAGAATCCACAGGTCCACCGTCGAAAGGACAATCTTCCTCACGGACAACCCCGACAAAACGCGCATACCAATCGTCTGTTGTATCAGGTTCCTTTTCATAATTTATGTGTTTTTGGACAATCACCCGCATTTCACTTTCCACATCTGCGGAAAGCCTTCCAGGGAAAATATCAGGCACTATGTCGTCGCCATCGACTGTGCCATAATTGTTATCACCAATACACCCCGTTGATGTCCATTCACGGAAAGTCGGCACAACTTCGGCATCGCCAAGAAAAAGAACAAAGGCAGGTGGCATAGACCAGGTATCGTAGGCATTCTGGATAAATGCCTTTACGGATGTTGTATCAGAACCAATCGTGTCAACAGTCGCCACAATGGTCGGAATTCCCATAAGCAGTTTCCATTCCAGCCAGGGTTCTGCAGCATCCAGTAAAGAAGGGTCGGCAATCACCAGTAATTCCGCACCACTGTCGGGACTCCAGAAACGGGAAGCCACAGGCTCATCGGGGATGACATCGCGCCAGTTTATCACAGTGGAACGAAAATATTGCGCAAAAGCAGGATGATAATACCGCCTGTTCCAAATCGGTTCGTTTCCGCCAGTATGTTTGACGGAAATTTTTATACTTCTCATAAATCTTGTGCCCCTCTCGGGGTCATATTGAACAGGAATAACATCAATTCCGATAATCCTTACACCCCTCATAATGTAATCTCGGGCAATTTCAACAGTTCCACCGGAAACCTGCGAATACAATGATGAATCGGCAGCTCCAGGAATACTATGAAAAATTGTGAGCGAGCATATTGGAGCAGGAATAATATTTTGCCAATCCGACCAATCAATCGATTCAACCGACACATTTACATCATCATCCCTTCTGACAGATAAATTATATATTTTCCCCAATAGCCAAGGACCTCCCTCGCTGCCACGATACCCAAAACCATCACAGGAAATGAGAAAATATCCCCCACCTATTTTTTTCACGGATGGTGAATCGAAATTTATGACAAACGAGGTTTTATTATCATCATCATATATCAGTTTTATATCGTGTCCCAGTGCAAAACCCGATAATAATGTCAGCAATATAATCAGCGATGATAAAAATTTCATCTTCCCCCTCCAGGAAACTATCATCTATTTGGGCAGTGAAAGAATCATATAGTTCAATCCTGTAAAGCCCAATTCATCGTTGTCGAAGCAAATGGCAGCGCCTCCTCCATCCGAAATGAGCGCTTTTACCTTAACGCCAAAGTAAATCTCGTATTCTTCATCGCCGGCGAAGTTGATTTCGAGGATTTTCGTATGATTTGAGTTCAGGTAATAAGATCGGTCGCCATCTATCCCTTCGAGAGATTTAGAATATATGTAATGCGTCTCAGGAAGCCCGCCATCTATCATTCGAGTTGAAAGATACACAGAATATTGAACATAGTCTGTTTCTGCGGCATCCCATATATGAAGTGCTCCGACAATGTCGAAGTTAACCGTAATCGTGGCGAGATTGGATTTTGAACCAGCAACACGCAAAATCTTTCCACATTCAATCCAGGAATACACATACTTTTCACCCACACCAGATAAACTATCCACAAAACAGAAATTTCTCAACACGGGAAAAGAATCTTCCCAGACGGATGCAAGGCAGCCCCCTGTAGCCCAGAGACCATAATCCAAAAGAGTAAAATCCTCGCCGAAAGCAGTATCCGTCAGTCCCGGAGCGAGAAGAATTGGGGATTCATCGGTATCGGGTTCAGCAGAAAGAACATTTACAATCCTACCATCACGCTCAACATAACCATCAGCATCTTCGATTTCAAGCGTGGCAGTGAAAATGCCTCTGTGAGAATACAGATGAGAAACCGAAACACCAGTATCCGCATTTTCGAACATATCCGGTATATTCTCATCGGGAACCCATTCCCCTTCATAGGAACCTTCTTCAGGATAGAAAAAATCTGAATTTTCTTCGGAATTAGCAAAAAATATCCAGGAACTCCTCACAATGCCTGTGTCGGATAGCACTTCGTAAGAAAAATCGCCGCTATTGCCAACAACGAGTTCCTCCGGCGCAGTAATATTCTGTATGTATGGCGGGTCAATATGCGTGTAGTTCGTATCCGCACATTCAGGACATTCCTGACACTCTTCGCATTCCTCACAACATCCATAGAACATCGAGAAAATGAAGATTGAAAATAAAAAGACCAGGAGAAACAACATTGACTGCCTGCGCATAATCGCTCCTTTCTTAAAATTTTTTATGCTTTATTCATTGTAAAATATCAAAATAATATAAATAAAAAATTTTTTTAAGCAATAACTATGTGTGCAATGAAGTCCATAAGGAAGTTTTTCTTTAGATTGAGGAGTTAAAACCGAATGTAAACATCGAACTTTCAGGATTCGCAGCCTTCGGCTGTCTCCATCGGTTCGAATCCTGATTCCTTTATTACAGGAAAATTTCTGCTCAACACTAAAAACTCTTAATAGCAAAAAAGCGCGCCCGGCAGGATTCGAACCTGCGACCTTTGGATTCGTAGTCCAACGCTCTATCCAGCTGAGCCACGGGCGCTGTATTGATAGACAACAACTTACAAGGATAGACAGAATTGTCAAACTCTTTTTGTGCCAAATTTGTGCCAATTTTTCGAAATTTTCCCCATATTCCATCCAGATGGGACACAGCTTCCTGCACGAAATCTCTTGAAAGATGAGAATATTTCATCGTCATTTTGATGTCCTTGTGGCCGAGCAGTTGCTGGACAGTGCGAATGTTCACACCATTCATCACGAGGTGGCTGGCAAATGTGTGCCTAAGGTCATGAAAACGAAAATCTTCGATGCCAGCCCTTCGTAGCGCCGTCTTAAATGCTCTTTTGAAATCACCCAAAGGCTTTCCATCTTTTCCGGGGAAAACCCATTCGCTCTTCTTGAAACGGTGAAGATTTTTTAGTATCTTGTATAACACACCATTGATAGGGATGATTCTCACCTCGTTGTTCTTCGACTTCCGCACAGTAATTGTCCTATTTACAAAATCAACATCTTTCCACTTCAGATTAAGAATTTCAGATTTGCGCATTCCTGTGTTCAATGCGGTGATAACAATGGGTTTCAGGTGTGGCGAACAGGCTCGTATCAACCGTCCGATTTCATCAACAGTCAGAAACCGCAACCTTCCCGGTGGTTCCTTTAACTTTTTGATGCCTCTCATCGGATTTCTGGAGACAATACCCCATCTAATAGCGAGAGTGAACATATGGCTCAAACAAGCCAATTCGCGATTTACCGAAGCGGGCGAAACTTTCTTTATCCTCCTTGCCTTATACTTCTCAATTTCTGCTATGCTAATTTCCGATAAAAACTTTCCCTTGAATTCTGAACTTAAATTTTTGATGTTAGTTTTATCCCGTCTGTATGAACCTGGCGCCTTGTTGACCTTTGAGTACCCGAGATAATCCTTCGCAAAATCCTTGAACAGCACACGCTTGTTCTCGTGAATTCCGAGATGTTCTTCCTTAGCTATTCTGAC
>JAGHAI010000065.1 GCA_021161555.1 bacterium | reverse complement strand
ATTTATAAGATATATATCTCTAATATAAAAGGCAAAAATTTTTCAATAATTTTTTACCACTTAAAAGTTATCTTAATTTCAGGCGAAGGTTTTCCGTACTTTACAGCAATATCTGGCTTCAATTCAATGGATTGAATTCCAGAAAAACCTCGATATAATTTGTCATTATGTCTTTTGGCTGTCCAGGCAGCATCGAATGCCGAAACTACATGGTTGAAAATCGCGGTACCCACAAAATACTTCGCTATCGTATATTGTTCGTTTGCATCGTTGCGCATATCCATATAATGCAACATATGGTCAGAATGCACATTTTTTCCGAGATATGCGACAATTTCATCGTGAATCGCCGATGTATTGCCAGCATTGTTCTGTGCGTATGCGTATGTCGCCTGAACATGAACTACATAATCATCTCTTTCAATTACATCATCCCAGCCGAGAACGAACCAATCATACTTACCAATCATTTCATAATATTGCTGCGTCTTTTCCGTCGGAAGCATCTCAATCCCCAGACTATCGGTGATAACAATTTCATCATCCACACTTGTATCGACAAGTTCTCCATACACATGAAGAGAATCATACCACAAAAGCCACATATCTTTATTCCAATGCTCGTCGGCATAAGCCATAAACTCGTCTTCCTTGATAGAATATTGATGCATAAAATACATAAACCCCGACCAGAAGCCCGCTTCGGCAAGGAAAAATGCCCCCGCCTTTATATAAGACTTCGCGTAAAATTCACCTGCACCAGGAAGAACAAGCGAAAACAAAAAAGCCTCCTTTGTGGAAAGCACATCTTCGCTCGAAAACAGTTTTTCTTCCTCCTCAACGGGTTGCTTCTCTGTCTCCGTCTGCTGCACCAATCTGGTTATCGTCATATCGGGAGATAAAATTGGAGAAGCGAACAAAATCCCCGCAAAAAAGGAGATGGATGCTATGAAAACGACGAGTTTCATAAAGAAAGCCTCCTTGATAATCTTCAAATAAATATATTACTCTATTTCACCACTGCGACAATGTGTCTGTCCTGCGCAGTTTTTCCGTCAGCACAAACATCTATAATCGCCCAATAAATCCCGCTCGACACCCTCGCAGTATCCCATAAAATTTCTTCGGGAACTCCCACAGAAATATCGTCCCGTCTCAAATCTGCGACAAGATTGCCGCCCTCATCGTAAATTTTTATGGAAACATCTGCACTGGAAACCCCATCGGACGATATGAAAAATCTAAAATATGTATTCTCACCCGCGGGATTTGGATAATTGTAAAATTCCTTCAACACACTTTTTCTGGCAATTTTATCGCCGGACATCCATGGTGAAAAAACTCTATTCCCGGATGCAAGTCCATACTGCCCCCACTCGACATCGCTGCCGAAACCATTCCATCTGAACATCGTCCCTTCATAAGAACCGACGAACAATTCAAGATTTCCGTCATCGTCCACATCTGCGGCGGCAGGAGAATTAGTCGAAGCACCCACAGCGAGTGGATACCCATCGAGAATATCCCCATCGAAATCATACGCATATAGCCTGGAATATTCAGAGACAGCAATAATATCTGGATTTCCATCGCCATCGGCATCGGCAACAATTGGAGAACCGGAAAAATTATCATCATAAAGCACAACGGGAAAATTTTCGCAGACTGAACCATTGTCGTGATAGCAATACAGAAGGGTTTCTGCGGAAAATATAATGTCAAAATGTTTGCCGTCGCTATAATCTGTTCCATAGGAATTGCAAATCACAGGCGCGGAAGGTTTTGCGGGAATTTCCACCGGAAAATTTTCTTTGATTTCACCCGTTTCATCCAGGACAAACAGCGCACCAGAAGGATTACCATTCACAGTAGGTTTTGACTGGATTGAAGCGGAATCTTTTGCCGTCAATATTAAATATTTCTTTTCGCCGCAATCAGTTAGCGCAGGCATATTCAAACTGCCAGCTGGAATATCTTTCTCAAAAGCCAATTCCCCCGACGGAAGAATTTTAAATATTTTTCCTCTTACCTGTTGTGCAACTGCAAAAATTGTTCCGTCATCGGACACGACAGCGCCCACAAAGTTTCCGCGCATATTAAAATTCCACTGGATGGCACCATCGTCTATGAGATATAAAAACCCTGTTTCTGTTCCGGCTATTATCTCGTCGATGTTATCTCCGTCGATGTCGGCGAGAAGCAGCGCAGCGGAAATTCTTCCATCGAGAACAATGGGGAAACCTGCGACAGCATCGAGTCTGCCCCCTGAATATGTATGTTCAAGCGCATATAGATTGCCATTGTCATCGCCGATAACTATTTCAGTAAATCCATCTCCGTCGATGTCGCCAACAGATGCAGCGGTGGTAAATGTATCCGTATCAAAAGCCACAGCCAGCGGGAATGAGAGAGTATCGCCACTGTATATAATCAAACCTATCGAATCGCTGTTGGGAACATATTTTTCGCCATCGGCATCCCAGATAAGCAGCATTCCGTGAGTCGTGGCGAGAATTTCCATAGAATCGTCGTCGCCGATGTCGGCAATTGTTATTTCGTCTTCGAGGGGAAACCCCGTCGTTCTCTTCCATTGCGGGTGTGCACCGATGTATCGAAGGGAAAACCACATCAAAGTATCCGATTTTGAAATGTCATAGAGTTCAATCCCCGTATATCCGCCGTCGTAATTTTCCGTATTCGGTCTTGTATATGGACCGAATCGATATGCAAGAGGCCAATACCACATATCTTCCGCCGTTCCAAAGGCATATTCTCCTCCTGACCAAACCCCTATGTCGTGAATTCCATCCGCTTCAACGAGGTCTAAGAAAGGTCTCGTCCAATCCCATTGGAGTTCGTTATCGTCGAAGTTGTTCACCCCGTTTTCGTCGAAATCGCCATAGGCAACTCTTTCGTCTATGTGCCATATCAAAATTCCGCTTCCAGGGAGCAGAAAATCATAGCCCGCAACATATTCACTGTCCGCCTGAATGCCGAGAATAACACCAGTTGTGGAATCCTGCTTGAGAGCTATACTCGCATCGTCGCTCCACGGTTCCGCCTGACGATTCTCGACGAGAAAATATTCAAAATCATCGATGGGAATTTTTGCAATTGTTGCCGCACGAGTGAGCGACGAAAATGTCGGATTTGTCATAAGTTCGCAGGCACAGAGGGCAAAAGAATCCACTTCGCTATCAACTTCCACAATTTTTTCCCATCCGAGATATGCTCGTTCCCAGGCGGAAGGATACACAGGCAATGCTCCATAGACATCGTATTCCTTCCCGGTCTCATCGTCCACGAGGGTAACTCCAATGTTATGCCCGTTGTCCATCAGCGTGAAATAGCCAACAGTGGTGTAAAAATCATAGGTCGAATAAATATCCACCAGGCCGAGAGCGTGTCCGAACTCATGCGCAAGAACTCCATTGAGCAGAACAAGTTGTCCATCCTGTGCAGGAGATTCGGGCATAACAATTCCCCTATCGACGCAATCGACAATCGTATCCTGCATTACAATAAACGCCGTTGGCAGGTCATCGGGACTTGGAATAAAAATATCGGGCCACATCTCCGCATAATCCGGATAGAACGATGCTACATCGTTCTGCCAGTCGCTTCCAGCGTGAAACACAATCACCACATCGTAATCGCAGAAATCTATATCATCGATTGAATCGGCGAGCATAATTGCATCTCTGAAGAAACCACCGAGTCGCGCGCCGAGGTCGTTTCCAAACCAGCCCGAAGGACCGTAATACCCCATCGAATCGGGAAGCGTGTATGCAGCAGAATCCTCCTCAGGGAAAACCTCATATTGAATAATAACCTGGCTGTCGGAAACCATAGCGTAATATCTCTTCAGCGCCTCCAGATGAGCGGAAAAATACTTTTTATCGTGAGGCGGCGGGTCAAAAACTTTGTCGCTATCAGGAACGGAAAGGTCAAACTGTCCCGTTCCAGTGCTCGTCGGCGTTGAATCGGGTTGAAACTGAACACGCAGAGCGCATACCCGCACAGTTTCGGAAACGGCAAGCACATTTTTCGGAAGGGAGAATTTCCTATCGCGAATGAGATTTTTCCCGACAGGTGGATTCGGATTGGGAACGGAAATTTCCCGAATGCTCGGATGAAGCGTATCATCAAATGTTCCCACGACCCGCAGTTTTGCCGCAGACAGAGAAACCCAAATAAAAAGAGCAAAAATAGGAATTGTTTTTAATAATAATTTGCTATTCATATAATTAACCATTGAATTTAATGTTATTATTTAAGAAACAACTTCAATAAAATGATAT
>JAGHAI010000175.1 GCA_021161555.1 bacterium | reverse complement strand
ATATAATTTTGATTATAAATTTTTTTTAACCAATCGATTAAAATCTGGGGGTCAAAACGATGAAATACGCCTTATTTCTCGGATGTTCCGTTCCTACAAGAGGGATGAACTATGAAATCTCTGCGCGAACTGTTGCAGAAAAACTCGGGATTGAATTTGTAGATATTCCTGAATTTTCCTGCTGCGGCTTTCCAATTCGCTCCGTTGACCAGGAAGCAGGATTTACTATGGCTGCGCGAAATCTTGCACTCGCTGAAAAACAAGGATTGAACATTATAACTCTGTGTTCAGCCTGCACAGAAACTCTTGCAGAGGCAAATTACCACTTCAAACACAATCCCGAAGAACTCGAGAAGATAAACAAAAATCTGGAAAAGTTTGGTTTGAAGTATAGCGGTGGAGTGGAAGTGAAGCATTTCGCCCGCGTTTTATGGGAAGACATTGGCATCGATGAGTTGAAAAAGCACTATGTCCGTTCGCTTGAAGGCGTGAGATTGGTTTCGCATTATGGATGTCATTATCTGAAGCCGTCAAAAATTTACGACCATTTCGATGACCCCGAAAATCCGCGTTCCATCGATGAACTGATAGAATCCACCGGCGCAACGGCGATAAGAAACTATCCCGAAAAGGAAAAATGCTGCGGCGGAGCAATCCTCGGCATCAAGGAGAGCGTTACACAGCAAATTGCAAAGTCGAAACTCGAACCCCTGTCTAAAATGGATGTCGATGCGATGGTCCTCATCTGCCCGTTCTGCTCGGTAATATATGAGGGAAATCAGAAGAAAATTGCAAAAGAATTTGGAATTGAATTGAAAATTCCAATATTATACCTCACGCAAATTCTCGGTCTTGCGATGGGATTTCCATCCGTTGAGCTTGGCTTCAAATTGAACAGAATTAAGGCAAAAGGCTTGCTGGCTAAAGTAGAGCCGAAGGAACCGAAGGAAAAATCAGCGGCGGCATAATCGTTGTCTCTGGCGCTTTTCTGTGTAGTTTTGTGAAATCTGCATCAGTGGAAAGGCAGAGAAATCCTTCATTCTCTTTATTATAAATGCTGATAAACGCTGGTTTGTGTTTTTGACGCCCTTTGTTCATATAGGGGTTAAACGATGAAGAACTTTTTGGAAATGTTTCTCGGCAGCAGCTTTCTTTCGCAGGCGATAATTGCGCTGCTTGTTGTTATGTCCGCATACTGTTGGGCGATTATCTACATAAAATGGCGCAGGTTTAGGAGGATAAATCGTCAGAATAAAAAGATTAAGGGAATTATCGGTTCCCGAAAGATAGTCGATATGTTCAATCTCACACTTTCGCCTGCGGATAATCCGCTGGTTCTTCTCGTGGAAGCGATAAAAAAGGAAGCGCCACTCGAACGGATAACTGATTCGCAGGGACGGACGATTACCAGAAGAATTTTGCCGGACAACGAAATTCTGCGCGACAGACTGGACGCTGAAATAGAATTGATTTTATCGCAGGAGGAATCCCGCATTGATTTTCTTGCGACAACGGCTTCTGTTGCGCCGTTTCTTGGGCTGCTGGGAACGGTTCTCGGAATTACTCAAAGTTTCTGGGAAATAGGAAAACAGAGCACTTCAAATATAGCAGTAGTTGCACCAGGTCTCGCAGAAGCCTTAATTACGACGATTGTGGGGCTTATCGTCGCAATTCCAGCCGCTCTCGGATATAACTGGTTACGCGCAAAACTGCGCGACCTGTCATCCGAGCTCGAACATTTTTCCCGCCATATACTCGTGAGATTATCAAAGGAGACAAGATAATTCATCAATCAATATAGCGGTTAGCGGAACAGATTATTTCACAAGAATTATTCTTTCCGATGCAGAATATTTCTTCGTGGATATTTTTACGAAATAGATGCCGCTCTGGAAGTTAGACATATCGATTTTGATTCTGTGCGTTCCTGGTTCATATACACCGCCAGCCAGAGGCACATAGACGATTTTACCCGATATATCAAAGACTTCTGCGCGCACCTGAGATGCCTCGGGCAATTCAAATGAAACAACCGTCGTCGAATTGAATGGGTCGGGATAATTTGGATGAATTGCAAATGTTTCTGGTTTTACACTCTTATTCTCATCGACGGATACCGGCGGGTCGTAAATTGTCCGCAGCGCCCAGGAATCCCAGGCAAAGGATGGACCGGAAGAAGCATCACTGTTGAAGGTAATCACAGGATAAGTTGCTTCGTCTTTTCCGCGTGAATGATAGCTGCCAAGATGACCTGTATATATTCCTGGTACATGATAGCTGCCAAGATGAACTGTATATATTCCTGGTGTGGTTATGTCAAGAATCTGATATGGAAATTCTGCGCCTTCCGCCATTATTTCCAGCATACCTGGAACGGGAACATCGACTATATTCAGCCATATTTCCATATCGTCCCAGAATTCGTTTTCGCCCATTTCGCCAAAATCGACGGTCAGCTGTCCGACACCGCCGCCTCGGGGACAGATGTACGCAGGCATTGTCGATAAATCGAAGCCTTCAAGACCTGCACCAAAGACATACCAGGTTTCCCCAATTATAGTAGGATTAAATTCTTCAAATGAGAAGTCAGACCAGCCAAAGGAAGCATTTGCATATAGTTCGACATCAGATGGTGAATCTACGGTGTATGTGTGAACCTGCCTGGCTCCCACAGAAACTGTATATCCTCCGTAATGGTCGTCGTTGTGAATTTTATATCTCCCCGTCCCGGTAGAAGGCGTTGTTATCACCCTTCTATTATGCCCGGTTTCATAGCCATAGGAGCCGCGATTATTCCAGTTCCATATTTTTCGCTTGACCCATTTGTGCGGTGGTGGAGAAGATGCTGTGTCCTCGTAAACCGTTATGTTTCCGCAATTTCTTCCGTCGGAAACGCTGTCTGGAAATTCAATCGTAATCTGGTCGCCGGGGGGAACAACAATTGTAAGCGTCTCGCAATATGTATGAAATTTGCACTTTTTGAAAATAACTCCACTGCTGTCCATAATGCCATTTTCTTCGACGCTGTCGGCAAAAATAGTATCTAATTTTGCCTGAAATTCGTTTCTGTTTCCGGCAGTGCTGGTTGCCCAATACCAGGTGCCGTGAAACTGCAAACTACACACAGCAGTCGTTCCCGCATCGATACAGGCAATCATCCCACGATACCACTGCATCCTATCGTGTTTGTCAGGAAGAAAGGATTCTATCCATTCCCTATAAGCTTTCTGCGCTTTTTTCACGGCTTCATCGTATGTATATCCCGAATCGAGATATGCCAGCTTGGCGCTCAAATATTTATCCCACGGGGGACCATTCGACCCATAGGCAGGAACAGTTGTCCCGGCGTTGGCGTTGCCGTGAATTCTTGTTTTATTCTTCAATCTCAAACCCTTATTGATGACAGTCGCAGTCGAACCGCCATAGCATTCAACAAATTCATCTTCAATTTCGAGGGGTATCGAATCGAGCGAGGAATCAACAATCATCTGCTGAAGTGCAAGGAGTGTTTCTGCCGGAAGATGTGTTCTCTTGTATTCCCAATTTTCCCATATATAAATACTTCCGCCAGGGGAACCGTGTTCGTCGAAAAGTTTTTGCACCTTTGCTGCCTTTCCATTTCTGTGGCATTCGGCGACCTTGTGCGCTATTTCCTGATGTGCACGGCGAATGTTATTTATATCGCATGGGTCAACCGCATCATCCGAAAGGCTGTCGGGTTCGCGAGAATTTCCTAAAAATCCGAAAAGGGCATATATGTTTTCAGGACAATAACCATTGTTTAGTTTGTGTTTATACATCATAAGCAGTTTTTTCCAGTGGCGCAGTTTCTCTCCGCCGCTGACAATGATGGCGAATTTGCAGGAATCACAGCCTGCCATCTCCTCCTCTTCTTCTATATCACTTCGATAAAGCGAACCACCAAGGCAACTTCCACCGAGAATAACGCTGTAATGCAGGACATCGAGAATTACCAGAGTATCGCCGCCATCCAGCGTATCGCCGAAGAATACTATGGCGCTATCTATTAAAAGATAGCCGCCGCATTCTGCATCTCCCGATGGAACGAGACCGATGAGTTTTGCTTTCGTGTGCGGAGGCATAGGCTCTTCTTTGAGCCAGTCGTAGTAAAAATTGACGAGCATTGAATCATAACTTGTTGTATAGTCGCCTGTTACGCAAATCGTGTCTCCGACGAGAGTTGAAAGATTTTCATATATTTCAGGAACTGTATAGCACATTGAAAAGGAAGAAGGGTCTGCATAGAGAAATGAGAGGATAATTATAAGTGAAAAGATAGATTTTAAATGCTTCATACAATCCTCCTTAAACATTGTTCTTTACAGGTGCAACATATCTATAAAAATGGCTAACGCAAGTAATATTCGTAATTATATGGAAATTATGTAAAAATTATGTGTAATATGTGTAAATTATAAAGCATTTTCGCCCGCAACGAGCAACCCCCAATATTAAAATTCTCTTCGGGCGATTGCGTTCAATCCAAGTTTTAATGGGATGAGTGTTGCCGCGCCATTTACCAAGAGAAGTGCGAATATTGCTATGAGAATTTCTATGTTGGAAAAGGAATCGCCAAATGTGAGATGTGAAGTGTATCTGTATGTTGGCACTGCGATTATCATCACAGTTACGCCCACATAAAAGAGCGACAGCAGTGCAGAAATCATTCCGCCGCCCGAAGATGCAATGCGCATCGGGTTCAGTTCCTCGAAATTCGGAAAGAGAATCCCCAATCCGACATTCAAGCTGACGAGCGAAATGCTCATAAGAAAGATGCCGACCGCCGTCAGAATTACCATCTGACTGCTCTGCGATAGTATTCCGTTGGAAATCACCGCCACGACTTCGGCGAGAATGAAAAATACAACGAATGCGAGGATGAATTTTTCCCAGAAAAGTTTTTTCACAGAAAGCGGCGACGACATAATCGACCAGAAGCTTTTTCCTTCCATACTGATGGCTGGATACACGAAGCGAACGGATAGAGTTGCGAGAATGTATCCCGAAAAAGCAAAATTGACAAAGGATATCACAGTCTGCCACAGCAGGCTTTCTATTTTCGAAGGTATAAATCGCAAATTGGCGAGATAAACGGCGAGAAGCACAAGCAGAACGGCGAACATCGACCACTGGTTGGGGTCGCGGACGAATAGCTTTGAATCCTTGACCAGAAGTGCGCGAACATCCTTCGGGAAAGTTTTGAAAAACTGCCACAGCCACGAATTCACAATCGAGCGCTTTTTCAGGGGTTTTCTTGATGAAAGCACCATTGCGGCTTCGAAAGATGGACGGTATAAATGTCGTGCGAAGAAATCGGAGACGAAAGCGCCAAAAAATGCCGTGGATAACAGTGCAGACGAGAACAACCGTGCGTCAGATGAAAAACCGAGCCTTATGGCGCGCAGCGCTTCTGCAAACCAGATGTGTGGGAAAAAAGGATATCTATAGCTTCCCAGCTGGCGAAGATAATAGTTCAGCATACTCAAATCGCCCATCACATTGAACATAAGCCCGCCTGCGAGATTTGTGCGAATGTAAAAGTATATGAGAACCAGAGATAGTAAAAACAGCACGGCAACTGTTCTCCTCATCGAAAATTTTTTCGCGGCGAGAAGCAAAAACATCGATAGAACTGAACCGATGTATGCAGGAATTAGCAGAAAACTGAACAGCAAAACCGATATCCACAACAGTTGCCATATATGAAGATGATGGACGATGCAGTATGCGAGAGCCGTCGGCAAGCCAATTACCGCCGTTGCCCACGACGAATAGAAAAAATTGTCCACGAATCGAGACCAGAAAATTTCCGAAAACGAAAGCGGCGTAGCCATCAAATAATTTGTTTCGGTTGAGCGGAATAGCGTCGAAATTGAACTGACGAGATTGCTGACAAGAAGCATAGCGAAGAATGCAAGAAAAGCGATGGAAATCAGTCTATCCACGAGGACAGGACCGATATCCTGCACCGACACGAGATATTTGAACACTCGGTAGAATAGTTCATAAGCGCCGAAAAAGAATCCTCCGACGATGACAACTGCGACGATGACTTTTGCCCAATGTTCCAGTCCTCGTCGTGCGATGAGCCGCCACAATAATTTGCGCTTCGTGTTGAAAAATAGATAACGCATATCAATTCTTAAAAATCTATGTTCTTGCCCATTCAATGCTCGATGATTATCGCACTACTGAATCTTTTGTGGCGTTGTAATATTTTGCCTCAAGACCATCTATTTTCACCTTCGATTCGGGATAGTATGCGCACAAATTTATCACCTCCTAATATAACATCTTCCTCTTATGTAGATATGCAAGAAGCGCTATATCATAGGGCTTATCGGTGGTTATGAGATTGTAATCGATGGCAAATTCCTGACAGCGATATTTCAGTTCGGCGAAAAATTTCTGCACATTCTTTCGATATTCATCCCGCACCATCCAGGGTTGAATTGGCAGTTTTTCACCCGTTTCCATATCCACGAACCGCGCTTCTTTCTTAAAGTCGAAGGATAATTCCGCAGGGTCGAGGATGTGAAAGACTATCACTTCATTTCCCCTGTGTCGAAAGTGTTTGAGCGCAGCAATCGTCCTTTCGGGGTCGTCGAGCAGGTCGGAAATCATTATCACCAGTCCTCGTTTCTTCAATCTCTCCGCCAGCGCCGGAAATGTGGAATCTATTTTTGTCCTTCCCGTGCATTTTGTTCTATCCAGCGCCTTCAAAAATTCCATCAATTGAGTTTTAGTCATCGACGATGGGACGAATTGGTCGGGGACTTCGTCGAATGTCAGAAGTCCAACTGCATCCTTTTGCTTCACCATCAGATATGCCAGCGCGGCGGCAAGAAATCGCCCGTATTCCAATTTAGTTATCCGGTCTCCGCCCGAAAAACCCATCGATGCGCTTTTATCCAGTAGAATGTATGAACGCAGGTTGGTTTCCTCCTCAAATTCCTTGACATAAAATCTGTCCGTCCGCGCAAAGACTTTCCAGTCGATTGACTTCGGCGGGTCGCCGGGATTATACTGCCTGTATTCCGCAAATTCCACGGAAAAGCCATGATATGGACTTTTGTGCAGCCCCACCAGGAAACCTTCCACCACAAGCCGCGCGATAAGTTCAAGATTCCCCAGCTTCGCAAGAACCACAGGGTTCAGAAAACGACGATAATCCTGTTCCATAGCTCTTTTCATTTTATTTTCCTGCATTTTTGATTATTTTATATATAAACGCTTTCCTCACACAAAGAAATACAAATTGAAAATTTAAAAAATCATCCCATATCCCCTGATTGTCAGAACGATGATTCAGGGAAATTTTTAAAAAGTTTTATCCTTCGCTCGCCAGTGGGTTTTTCATCATCTCGAATTCTTCATCCACATTTTCGGGTGGCTTCGTGAACAGGCTGACGAGATAGATTGTTCCCAGTCCGATGAAAAATCCGGGGACGAGTTCGTACAGGAAATTGCTGAGAACGCTGATGTTGTGCCAGACTATAATTGTAGTCATTCCAGCGATCATTCCTGCAGCTATTCCTGCTTTTGTGGTGCGCTTCCAGTATAGGGACATAATCACCGCAGGACCGAATGATGCGGCGAGCCCGCCCCAGGCATACAGCACGAGCGAAAATACGACGCCGCCAGGTCGCGCGAGCAATATTGCAATAAGCCCGATGACCAGCGTAGATATTCTGCTTATCATCACGAGTGTCTTCTGCGATGCTTCTTTTTTGATGAGCTTATGATAAAAATCCTCCGCGATTGCGGATGTAGCCACGAGCAGCTGGGAATCGGCTGTTGACATAATCGCAGCCATCGCAGCGGCAATCAGAATGCCCGCAAGCCAGCCAGGAAGAAGTTTCATAGCCAGAAGCGGCATAATCCTTTCAGGGTCGGACACATCTGTCAGAAGTTGCCTGCCAACCATACCGATGAGTATTGCGCCGTACATTACAATTATCACCCATATCATCGATATAAGCGTTCCCTGACGCAGTTTTTTCGGTTCTTTGATTGCCATATACCTTGCGAGAATGTGCGGCTGACCGGGATAGCCGAGTCCGATTGCCAGCATTCCGATTATGAAACTCCACATCTGCCAGCCTGTCTTCCCTGTGGTGATTGAAACGAGCGAACTATCTGTGGACGCCATCGCACTGCCGAGACTTCCAAAACCGCCGAGTTTTACAAGTCCAACGAGCGGAAGAATTACCACGGCGAAGAGCATCAGCATTCCCTGTAAAAGGTCTGTCCAGGCGACGGCGAAGAAACCACCCATTATTGTATAGAAAAGTATCACGCAGGCACCGAGTATCATTGCAAAATAATAATCCATTCCAAATGTGGCGGATATTACCTTTCCTGAAGCGACGAACTGTGCGGAAAGATACGCGGTCATAAAGACGACGATTGCAATTGCAGAAATCAACCGCAGGATGTGTTTATTTTCGTCCCTGTATCGCGCTTCCAGAAAATCAGGGATTGTGAGCGCTTTTAATATTTCGGTGTATCTTCGCAATCTCTTGGCGAGAGCAGTCCAGTTGAAGTATGTTCCCAGCATCACAGCGATGCCAGCCCACACCGCACCAATGCCAAGTTTAAATCCCTTTCCTGGAACACCGAGTATCAGCCATCCCGATAAATCCGACGCCTTTGCACTTATCGCAACAACCCAGGTGCCAAGTTTCCTGCCCGCCAGAATGAAATCGTCCAGTGTCTTTGTGAAACGATAGGTCAATATGCCAATGAGTAAAAGAATCAGCAGATAAATGATGAACGCAGGTATCATCGTTCCCCCCTATCTTTCCCAAATGTGAAGTAATACAGCAATGTCGCAAGCGTAAAAATCAACGCAGGCAGCCAGAAAAATAGCCATTCTCCTGCTGTCATATTGCCGACCTCCCTGCAATTATTTTTTGCAAAAAATTATTTTATCAAAATGATTGAAATTTATACTAAAAAAATTTAATTATGACAAGGGAAAATTGGTTTATCATTTATTATGAACAGTTTTATAGAAAAAACTCTTTTCCGCATCGAAAAGTGGATTTTTGAGCATAATCTTCTTTCGGACGGCGATACGATATTTTGCGCAGTTTCTGGCGGAAGTGATTCTGTATTTCTTTTATGGGCAATATCCAATCTTGCACAGGCGCACAGGCTTGATGTTCACGCAGTTCACATAAATCATTGTCTGCGCGGGAATGAAGCCGATGAGGATGAGAAATTCGTCGAAGGATTGTGTGAAGAATTCGGTATTCCGCTTGACATATATCGCCGAGATGTGCGTAAAATATCGAGCGAGTTGAAACTTGGCATTGAAGAAACTGCGCGATTTGTCCGCAGCAGGATTTTCGATGAAATAGTTCGTAGTTCAGGCGGCTATATCGCGACGGGACACACAGCCGATGATGTCGTGGAGACGATGCTTTTTAACCTGTTTCGAGGAAGTGGTGTTAGAGGATTGGCGAGCATTCCGCCGAAAAATGGCAGGATAATAAAGCCAATTATCCCCATCTGGCGACACGAGGCAAGGGCAATATTGAGAAGAGAAGGCATTGACTGGCGCACCGATTCGTCAAACGAGGACAGAAGATTTTCCCGCAACAAAATTCGCCTCGACCTGATTCCTGAAATAAAAAAGATGTTCGGCAGGGAAGCCATATCGCACATTTTTTCGGCGTCGCAGATGCTGTATGAAACTCGACTGGCGCTGGAAAATTGTTTCCGAATGCGATATGAAAAAGCACTGCTTGGTTCCTGCGAGGGAATTTTGATGTTTCGCGCCGATGAAGTGTTGACCGATGCGTTCACGATGGGGGAAATGCTTCGTCAGGCGCTTCCTCAGATGGGAATCGGATTGAAAAATTTTTCGCATCAGAAATCAGATGAGGTGTTTGAGGCGATGAAAAAACATATTGGCGAGAGACGATGTCCGATATACGGCGGTGCGTTCGCATTGAGGTATGGGAATTGTCTGATAATCGCAGACCACATGCCTATCCAGATGACGAATCGAGCGATGAGTTTTAACAGGCGGATAAAATTGGCAGGCGACCTTGGAACGCTGCGAATAAATCCTGTTTCGCCGCCGCAGGAGTTGATGGCTGGCGATAGATTGACGGCTTACATAAAATATTCAGACGAAAAAATTTATGTTAAACCATATCACGATGACTATTATTTTCATCCTCTTGGTGGTGTTTCGATGAAACTTTCTACCTTTTTGAAAAAAAGAAAAATTCCGCTATTTTTCAGAAAGGCACTGCCGTTGATATTCATCGGGAAAAAACTGGCGTGGGTTGGCGGCGTGGAAATTTCCGAACAGTTTAAACTCAACGCAAGAAGCAGAAAGGCATTAAAAATTGAATGGAGCGGCGATTTTTCCGAGATGTTCGCCGCATCAACGATTTTATCGGGCAAATGATAATTTTTTCCGAAATGATTTTGCTGTTCATTCTTCTGTTTTTTTCGGCTCTGTTTTCGGGTTCGGAGACGGCTTTTTTTTCGCTGTCGCCTCTTCATCTGGAAAGGCTCGCTCTTCGTAGAAGCGACAGCGCAAGAGAAGTTATTGAACTGTTGAAATTCCCCGCAAAACTGCTGGTGGGGATTCTTTCGGGCAATATGCTGGTCAATGTGTCCGCAACTGTGCTGATTACATCTGCCATAAACGATGTTTACCCCGGCAAAGGCGCAGAAATCGCCGTCCCTGTGATGACTTTTTTTTTGCTTTTCTTCGGCGAGATAACGCCAAAAGTAATCGCCGCAAGATGGAATATGAGGTTTGCAACAGGCGTCGCCGTGATTTTGCGCCATCTGATAAAAATATTGAAGCCAATCAGCATTATCGCAGAAAAAGTCGGTGCGCTGGTCGGTCCTGCCACTTTGAAGAATGAAGAACTAACAGAAGCAGACCTCCGTATGGCGATAGATATTTTAAGGCGTGGCGGCAATTTGAATGCCAATGCCATTCGTGCTCTGCTTGGCGCTCTGGAACTCGATAGATTGAAACTTGAAAAATTTGCCGTGCCGCAGGCAGAATGGAAGGTTTTTTCGCCGTCATCCCGTGTGGCAGATGTTCGCATCGTCCTGAAAAAAAGTGACGACATCGCTGTGATAATGAAGAGAAAAAATATTCTTGGAATTGTCGATTCATCGATGCTGGCTGGAGTTGACGAAGACGAATTGCTCGAAAATGTGGCACAAATTCCAATGGTGATTTCGGAAAAGATAATGCCGAGCGCATATCTGGCTCGGGCATTTGTCGGCGATGTTTTTTACGCTGTTCTTTCGGATGATAGGGGAGAAGTTATCGGAATTTTGAGTTTGAAGAGATTGTTGAGGGCGTTGATATCAGAAGAATATTTCGGTGGTTTAGGCGATGAGTGATTTTTTAATCATACTTTTCGGCTTGTTTGCGGCTGCGTTCTTTTCGGGAACGGAAACCGCTTTCATATCGAGGCTCTATCGTTCCGAAAGCGGTCTTTCGGAATGGTGGCGACGGAGACCCGAACGCATCCTGTCCACGACACTTGTGGGAACTAATCTGGCGATTGTCATCGCCTCTGCTGTGGCAACGGAACGCGCTGTGGAATGGTTCGGCACAGCAGGAGAACTATACATCACCATAATTTTGAGCGTCTTCATACTCATATTTTGCGAAACCATACCTAAATCCGCTGCGTTGAGGTGGAGCGAAAGGTGGACAAAGTTATCCGCTGTGCCGCTGGCGATTTTTCACTGGGCGGCGATTGCCGTAATTGCAATTACAACCACATTTTCAAGGATAATTACTGCAATTTTTGAAAAGATGGGAACCCCCGATTATCCACAGCCTATGGAGATGATTGAAGTAATTCGCAAACCATTTGCAGGACTGGACGAGGGAAGAGTCACTATTTTGATGGTATTTCTTCGGTTCGCAGACAGAAGGGTTATGGACATTATGATTTCTTCAAACAAAATACAGAGGGTTTCTGTGGGTGAATTTTTTAAGGTTGCGCACAGGAAGATAGGCGGCGGTTCACCCTATGTGATTGTGGAAGACGACGGCAAACCAGTTGGCGTTGTGGATGCTGCTCTCGTCGGTTCTGTGAAATTTGATGACAAGATAACAATCGATAAAATATCCACAATTTTCGTCCCCGAAGTGAAGGATGCTATGGAATATTTGCGGGAAGCGAGTGAACTGAACTTCCCGCCTGCACTTGTCATTGATGAGCACGGTGTCGTGAGTGGTGCTGTTGGCGGAGAACCGATGATGGCAAAAATCGTGAGGACGAAGGGATTGTCCTCTCAAAGAGTGCTCCAGTTCCCCGAAACGAGCATAATTATTCCCGCAGATATGCCGGTGGAAAAATTTGAACTCATCTCGGGTATAGCGATACCAAAAGGTTCATATCAGACTATTGGCGGATTTGTTCTCGAAATTGCTCACAGAATTCCAGGGGTGAACGAAGTTATCGATTGGGAACAGATTCGCTTCAGGATTGTTTCCGCTGATAGGCGACACATTGAGCGTCTGGAGGTTATGAGGATATGCTGATGGAGAATGCAGATAGGATTTCGATTAAATCGCCTGCGAAGGTAAATCTTTGCCTGAAGATTCTTGGAGAAAGAAGCGATGGCTATCACGATATTTTTTCTGTGATGCAGGCTGTGAACCTTTTCGACGAAATTGTAATTGAAAAATCCAAAAAATTTTCCACATCGGTTTCTGGCATAAAGATTTCTGGAAAAAACATCGTCGATGTTGCGTATGAAAAGTTGTGCGAATTTCTGGGGTGGAAGCCTGAGGTATCGGTGCGAATTTTAAAAAAAATCCCCGTTGGCGCTGGTCTTGGCGGCGGCAGTTCAAATGCGGCATTTTTCCTTATGGGGATGAACAAATTGTTTAACTTGCGATTGTCGGTGCGGCAACTTATGAAGATTGGGGCATCTGTCGGTTCTGATGTGCCGTTTTTCTTTTCCGGCGGAAGTGCAATCGTTCGCGGAAGAGGTGAAATAGTGGAATCCATCGAACTGCCGACTAACTACTATATCGTTTTAATTGCCCCAGATTTTCCGATAAATACGAAATGGGCTTATTCGCAGTTTAGAAATTCCTTGACTTCTGCGGAAAAAATAAAATATTTTTCAAAATTATCCTCTCAAAATTTTTTTGAAAAAATTTCAGATTTTGAGAACGATTTTGAAAAGATAATCTTTGAAAAATTTTTTGATATTTCAAAGGCAATTTTGCTTATGCGTGATTTGGGTGCTGCGCTTGCGCTGGTTTCGGGAAGTGGTTCTTCGTTTTTCGGGATTTTTAAAAATCGAGATGATGCCCAGGCAGCATATAATATGGATTGGGCTGGTAAGAAATTTTTATTACATCCAATTTCATACGATTTATCTTGATATTTTCGTTTTTTGGGGCGTAGCCAAATGGCAAGGCAGCGGCCTTTGGAGCCGCCATCTGGAGGTTCGAGTCCTCCCGCCCCAGAAAAAAAATCGCTTGATGTGGCGTTTTAGATTGATATGTTTGAAAATCATTTTGTCGAGAAGGGAATATGGATGATTTGAGGCTCATAATAGGAAGGTCAAATCCTGGCTTGGGAGAGGATGTTGCGCGTCATCTGGGGCATAAGCCCACGGATGTGCTGTTGAAAAATTTTGCCGACGGAGAGATACGAGTTCAAATTCTGGAGAATATTCGCGGCAAGGATGTGTTTATAATTGCATCCACGCAGCCGCCGGCGGATAATTTTCTTGAACTATTGTTGTTGCTCGATGCGGCAAAGCGAGCCAGCGCAAGAAGAGTCACCGCAGTGATTCCGTATTTCGGATATGCCAGGCAGGAACGGAAGGATAGACCGCGTGTGCCGATTTCCGCTAAATTGGTATCCAATCTAATTGTTGCGTCTGGCGCTGACCGCGTCCTGACGATGGACTTGCATTCCCCTGCCATTCAGGGCTTTTTCGATGTGCCGACAGACCATCTGATTTCCGACCTCGAATTTGAGATGTTCGTAAATACGCAAATGCCTCATATCGCGGGAAGGGATATGGTAATTGTGTCGCCCGATATTGGCGGAGTAAAACGAGTGGAACACCTTGCGCAGTCTCTTGGTGCATCGATGGCAATTGTGTATAAGAAAAGGGATGAGCCGAATAAATCTGAGGCTATGGATATAATTGGTGAGGTTGAGGGAAAGGTGGCAGTTATTCGCGATGATATTGTGGATACCGCTGGAACTCTCGTTGCCGCCGCAAAAATGCTGAAGGAACGCGGAGCCCGTTCTATTGTTGCTCTGGCAACACATCCATTACTGTCGCCACCTGCCGTTGAGAGGATTTTGGCGTCTGAAATAGATATGATGGCGGTGTCAAACACATTGCCAATCCGAAAGGAAGCGAGAGATAAACTTATGCCTGAAAAACTGAAAGTGGTTTCGGTGGCGGCGCTTTTTGCCGCGGCAATAAAATGCATACATCTCGAAAAATCTCTTAGTGTTCTCTTCAAAAGCAGAGAACAGTTGTTATGATTGAGCAAATATTTGATGGAGGTAATATATTATGAGAGGAATTCCCCTGAAGGCAGAGATTCGCGTTCGCAAGGGCAGTGCTGAATCACGAAGGATTAGGAGAGAAGATTATATCCCTGCTGTTTTATACGGCAAGGATATGGAGCCTCTCCCCATAAAAGTTCCAAAGCCCGAGATTTCGAAGATTGTTCACAGTCGTGCTGGTGAGCATTCGATGGTGGAACTTCAGATTGAAAGCGATGGGGAAACGCAGAAAATTTTGTCCGTGATAAAAGAGGTGCAGCACGACCCTCTGACCGACCTCATTATTCACGCAGATTTTGAGCGCATTCAACTTGGTAAACCTGTTGTATTTACCGTTCCGATAGAATTTGTTGGAACACCGATTGGAGTAAAAATGGGAGGAGTGTTTGCTCCACACCTTCACGAAATTGAAATTAAGTGTAAACCTATGGATGCACCCGAGGTCGTCGAAGTTGATGTGTCGAATATCGAACTTGGAGATTCGCTGCACATAAGGGATATATCGATTCCGAATGCGGAAATTATTAATCTGCCCGATGAGACAATCGCTTCCGTAATCAAACCTCGAATTGCCGTTGAAGAGGAAAAACCTGAGGAAGAGGAAGCGGAAGAGGAAGCGGCTGAGGAAAAGGAAGCCAGGGAGAAAGAGACCGCAGAGAAAGGGGAAACGGAGAAATAATGAAAAATCCCGGATGGGGAATACATATATCCTTCGTGATAGTTCTGCTGTGTGGCTATGCAGCGGGGCAGATGCCTTTTCCTGTCGAGCAGTATGAGAAGTATCTAAAACAACGACAGCAGCAAGTTATATCGTCAACTGGAACCGAGCAATATCAGACCCCGCCGATTTATACATCGGACACCACAGTATTGCAAAAGGCTGTTCCTCAATATCCTGTCGAAGTAGAACCTGTTGATACGCTTCCCTATTTTGATGAGCCAGTTATCGTTGACGGCGAAACTGTTCAGGTGATTCGCAAGGCTGTGCCGAGTGTGTTGAAGCCCTATGGGGTGGATATATTCGAAAATACACCTCAGATTATGACTGCACAACAGCCGATTTCTGACGATTATGTGCTCGGCAGCGGCGACCTGGTTATGTTAAATATGTGGAAGGGTGTCAATGCTCAATATCAACTTACGGTAGATAGGGAAGGGAATATATATATTCCTCAGGTAGGAGAGGTGTCGGTTGCTGGCTTGACGGTTTCCGCCGCGGAAAAGAAGGTCAAACGGGTGCTTGCTTCCGCATATTCGAATTTCAGGGCAAACCTGTCCATTGCTTCCGCAAAATCCATACGAGTTTTTGTGGTTGGGCAGGTTAAGTATCCTGGTGTTTATGATATTCCCGGGCTCTCCCGTGCAATGACTGCT
>JAGHAI010000069.1 GCA_021161555.1 bacterium | reverse complement strand
TATTTATTATTATATTATAATGAAAATTTTTCCAGAAGCAACAGTTTTTTTCTATTTGAGTCTGCAACTAATTTTGCGTAATTGCGAAAACCGGCATAGTTATTAGTTTTCTGGCACTGTTAATGTTATTGAATGCGCCGAACCATTGAGTTTTTCCTCTGATATGCGCAAATGTCGTTTCAACCGCATTTATCGTTCGGATACTTCGCCAGATGTATCTTGGGAATTCGAAGAAAACCATGACATCGTCAAGTCCGAGTTCTACGATTCTGAACGCTTTCGGTTGTCTTTTCAGCAATTTATCCATTGCGCCGAACTCCGAAAACACGCTTCACCTCATCCGCCCGAACCTCAAGGATGCACTCTAATTTATCCTTATAAAAACTGAAATACTCTCTTTTTCAAAAATTCCTGACTTTCCCCTTGACAAACAAATCAACACCAATTATTTTGCCGCTGCCATAGGAATGCTGTTTCATTTTGAACCTCCCTGCTCTTTTGTTTTCAATGCCAGGGATGTTAATTTATATAACCTCAAAAATTACACAAAATAAGTTATAAGCCCGAAATTTGTCCTGTCTGTTTTATATTAAAACAACATCATAAAATCCTTGATTTTATGCGCACAAAATTATTTATTTATTGATAATTTCAAAATTCAAAACATCTATATATGCATAAGTTATTGATTAAGAATGAACTTCTGGGATGTATTCAGTGTGGCAGATGCAGTGCGGGCTGTCCTGTTTCCCTGCGAACGGCACTCAGCCCGAGGAAACTGATATACAAAAATCTTCGCGAATCCAGGAAACTGCCGAAATCACAGGACATCTGGAGTTGCACTACCTGTCGCACCTGCCAGCAGCGATGTCCAAAGGGCGTCAGCGTGATGGATTACATAATTGGTCTTCGGAGTTATCAGGTGGAACGCGGGAAAATTGAACCCACAATGCGCGATGCCCTCGAAAGCATCTTAAAACACGGAAACCCCTGGGGACGACCTCGCGAAAAGAGAACTCAATGGATTGATGACGAAACGGATGTCAGGATACTTTCGGAAGGCGAAGAAACCGATGTATTGCTATATGTGGGATGCACACCTGCTTATGACCCTGAGATACAGAAGTCCGCGAGGGCGCTTGCGAAAATTCTCAATGATGCCGATGTGGATTTCGCCATTATCGGGAACGATGAATCCTGCTGTGGAAACGAAGTCAAACGAATGGGGGAATTGG
Organism: bacterium; assembly: GCA_021161555.1. Taxonomy (GTDB): domain Bacteria; phylum UBP14; class UBA6098; order B30-G16; family B30-G16; genus JAGHAI01. Next base: position 7,387 of record JAGHAI010000069.1, on the reverse strand, counting down.
GACTTTTTGAAATGCTCGTCGAGGAAAACACCGCGCTTTTTAAAAAATACAAGTTCAACACGATGATTACGATTTCGCCTCACTGCTACAACACATTTAAAAACGAATATGCACTCGATTTCGAAGTTCTGCACTACACACAATTTTTGAAAAAATTGCTCGATGAAGGCAAACTGCAAATTTCCGCTTCGATTGACAAAAAGGTCGTGTTTCACGACCCCTGTTTTCTCGGAAAACAGAACGACGAATACGACGCGCCGAGAGAACTTTTAAAATACTTACTCACCGATGAGGACAATTTACTGGAATTTGGCAGGAACAGAGAACGAAGTCTTTGTTGTGAAGGCGGCGGCGGCAGGATGTGGCTCGAAGTGGAATCCGAAAGCCCACGAAATGCAGAAATCCGCATCGACGATGCAAAATCGATTGGCGCCGAAATCGTCGCAACAAGTTGTCCATTCTGCCAGCTCACACTGAACGACGCCGTGAAGACAACAAAATCGGAAGATAAAATTCGCGTTGTCGATATATGTTCGCTGATTGCGGAAAATAAGTTTGAAGAAACAGAAATGGAGGAATAACTATGAACAGTGTTGTCTGTATCAAGCGTGTTCCCGAAACGGCGGAAGCGACGCTGAAGATTGCGCCCGACGGCAAAAAACTGGAAGAGGAAAATCTCGTTTTTTCTCTAAACGATGCGGATAATTACGCACTTGAACAGGCGCTGCTGCTTCAGGAAGAATTTGACGGCGATGTGACTGTAATTTCAGTCGGTCCGCCAGAAACGGATGAAATTATTCGTATGGCACTGGCAAAAGGCGCTACAAACGCAATCAGAATTCATCACGACGACATATCAAAACTGGATGCCAGCGCGGTGGCGTCGCTTCTGGCTGAACAGATTAAAGACCTCGACTACGATGTGGTCTTCACGGGGGCGTTTGCCAGCGATGATGCCTTCAGCCTCGTCGGAACGATGCTCGCCAGAAAACTGGAAATTCCACACATAACAATGGCAATCGAAATGAAGCAGGACGACGAGGACGAAGCGGAAATCAGCAGGGAACTCGAAGGCGGACTTATTGCAAAATACAGAATAAAATTTCCCGCGGTAATCACAGTTCAGACGGGAATGAACGAACCGAGATACGCTTCAATTCTCGGGATAAAGAGAGCATCGCAAAAGGAGGTCGATGTCGTAGATGACCCGACAATTCCAGAAAACAAAGTGCAGCTTGAGAAAATCTCATATCCCCCCGAAGGCAAAAAGGCAGAAATCCTGTCGGGAACTCCAGAGGAAACTTCTTCCAGGCTTGCAGAAATTTTGAAACAGAAGGGGATTATTTAGGACAATTATCTGAAGCGAGAAAGGAGATAAATTATGAATAAGGACATTTTCGTCGTAATTGAACATCGTCAGGAAAGAATCGCCGATGTGAGCTATGAACTGCTCACAAAAGGGTATCAAATAGCGGAAAAACTTGGCGGGGAAGTAATCGCTGTCCTTCTTGCCGACGACGGCGACCAGATGGCGCAATCTCTCAAATCTTATGCGGACAAAGTTCTGTATATTAAAAACGAGATTTTTAAAAATTTACATTCCGAATACTACTGCGATGCGCTTTCGTCCATAATCGGCGAGCGCAAACCCGCTTTAATTCTCTTTGGACATACTGTGGACTCGTTTGAAGTGGCACCAGCGCTGGCTGAACAACTGGGAATTCCTATCATATCCAACTGCGTCGATTTCGACATCGACGGCGATTTTGTTCGAGCCACAGTTCCACTTTACGGCGGAAAAATCAACGGCGAATATTCGTTCAATGCGGAGAATGGCGGCATAATATCGGTAATTCCTGGTGCCTTTAAAGTCGAAAATCCGCAGAAATCGGGCGAAATTGAAAAAATCGAATTCACCTTTGAGAAAGAATATGATGACAAAGAATTCATTGAATTCATTGAAGCTGCTGCTGGCGAAATCGACATCACGCAGGCGGAAAAAATTGTCGCCATCGGCAGGGGAGTTAAGGATGAGGAAAATATAGATATGATAAAGGATTTCGCCGATTCGATTGGTGCAGTTCTTGCGTGTTCTCGTCCAATTGTGGATGCAGGCTGGCTGCCGAAGGAAAGACAGGTCGGTTCATCGGGGAAGACCGTTAAGCCCAAACTATACATTGCCCTTGGCATTAGCGGAGCATTTCAGCATATATCGGGGATAAAGTCGGACACCATCATCGCCGTAAACAAAGACCCGAATGCGCCCATATTCAAAGTGGCGCACTACGGTATCGTCGATGATATGTTCAAGGTAATTCCCGCGCTTAAAGCAAAAATTGAGGAAATGAAATAGATATTATGCGTAAAATTGGCGTATTTATATGTCACTGCGGCGTCAATATCGCTCGCACTGTGGATGTGGAGCGTGTCGCCGAAACCCTCGCAGGCGAAAGAGATGTGGCGTTTGCCACTCATTATCAATATATGTGTTCCGACCCGGGGCAAAACCTGATAAAGGACGCGATAGAAAAATATTCCCTCGATGGAGTTGTCGTCGGCTGCTGCACGCCAACGCTGCATAAGTCCACATTTATGAATGCGGCGCAATCTGCGGGCTTGAACAAATATAATGTGGAAATCGCCAACATTCGCGAACAGTGTTCCTGGGTTCATAAGGATAGGAACGAAGCCACGCACAAGGCGATTTCTCTGGTAAAAGGCGCTGTGGCAAAAATTTCTCTTTCGGAACCGCTTTACGATTTTGAAACCGACCTCAATCACAACGCACTCGTCATCGGCGGAGGAATTGCAGGTATGCAAGCTGCTCTCGACATTGCTGATGCGGGATACAAAGTATATTTGGTTGAAAAGGAATCTTCCATCGGCGGAAGAATGGCGCAACTTGATAAGACATTCCCGACACTCGACTGCTCCGCCTGTATATTGACGCCAAAGACTTCCGCTGTGGCTCATCACGAAAATATAGAGCTTATGACATATTCCGAAGTGGAATCCGTGGATGGATATGTTGGAAATTTCAGGGTAAAAGTAAGGCGCAAGGCGACCTTTGTGGACTGGGACAGGTGCAATGGATGTGGCGAATGCCTCAATGTCTGTCCGATACGGACTCCTTCTGAATTTCAGGCTGGCATTGGGATGAGAACGGCTATTTATCGACCTTTTCCGCAGGCGGTTCCGAACAAAGTTGTAATCGATAAGCGTCCTCTGGCGCCCTGCCGTTTTGGATGTCCTGCTGGCGTTAATGCGCAGGGATATGTCGCGCTGGCTTCACAGGGAAAATTTGCCGAGGCACTGGCTCTGGAGAGAAAGGATAATCCGCTCGCATCGATTTGCGGAAGAATCTGTTCCCGCCCCTGCGAATCGCAGTGCAAGCGCGGGGAATTTGACGAGCCGATTTCAATAAGAGCCATAAAGAGATTTATCTCCGACTATGAGGAAGAAATTGTCCCTCCCGATTTGCCCGAACCGAAGGACAAAAAGGTCGCCATTGTCGGTGCGGGACCTTCCGGACTATCCTGCGCATATCAGCTGGCGAGGCGGGGATTTAAGACGGTGATATTCGACGAGGCAAATCGTGCTGGCGGGATGCTTGTAGCCGGAATTCCAGAGTTTAGACTGTCACGAAAGGCTATTGAAAAAGACATAGAATTCATCAAGAGCTGGGGAGTTGAGTTTGAACTCGGCAGGAGAATCGAGGCGCCGGAGAGACTTCTTGCGGAAGGTTTTGATGCAGTTTACATAGCCACAGGGGCGCACAGGGGAAATAGACTTGGACTTCCCGGCGAAGAACTCGATGGAGTAATGTATGCCATCGACTTTCTGAAGAAGATAAATTCCGGCGAAAGGGTGAGCATTGGCAATAATGTCATCGTCATTGGCGGAGGCAATTCTGCAATAGATACGGCGCGCGCAGCTGTGAGGCTCGGCGCGGAGAAGGTCACCGTGGTTTCCCTTCATCAGTCCTTCGACGATATGTTCGCATATCGCGAAGAAATCGACGAGGCAATTGAGGAAGGAGTGGAATTTGAATTTTTGTCTATGCCAGTCAGATTTATCGGCGAAAACGGGAAATTGACCGGAGTAGAATTTGTGCGCGTAAAACTGGGAGAATACAGCGAGAAGTGGAGAATGCGCGAACCAATTCCTATTGAAGGTTCACAATTTGTCATTTCCGCCGATTCGGTTTTACCCGCAATAGGTCAGCGACCTGATTTGTCATTTATTCCCGAGAACTCGCCAATCGAAGTTGACCATAAACGGGGGAGAATTTTAGTTGATGAGACGACTCTCGCCACCAGTGTGAATGGTGTGTTCGCTGGCGGAGATGCCACAACGGGACCTGCTTCCGCTGTCGATGCAGTAGCCGCAGGGAAGAAAGCAGCGGAGTCAATTCGCAGGTTTCTCGAAGGCATTGACCTGTATGAGGGCAGAACTGATAACATAATGAAGGTCGAAGAAGTTCAATTTCCCCCGCCATATAAAAGGCAAAAGCGCGAAAAGGAACAATTCATCGCGCCCGAAGAACGCATCGGAAATTTTGAAGAAGTTTCAAAGGGACTTTCCGAGGAGCAGGTTATCCGTGAAGCCGGCAGATGCCTTGCCTGCGGAGGATGTGTTGAATGTGGTGAATGTGAAAAGGTGTGCGAACCGCAGGCAATCGTCCACGATATGATTGACAGGATAGTTGAAATCGATGTGGCGACAATCATCGTTGCCACAGGATACGACCCATTTGACCCCGTAAAGAAGCCCGAGCTCGGATACGAGGAAAACCCGAATGTCATCACGGGATTGCAGTTTGAGAGGCTTGTTTCCCCTTCGGGACCGACAGGTGGAGAGATTCTCATAGATGGCAGGACGCCGAAGAAGGTGGTTCTCGTTCACTGCGTCGGTTCGAGAGATGCGACAGTCGGCAATCTGTATTGTTCCCGCGTGTGCTGTATGTATCTTATGAAGCACGCTCATCTGATAAAGGAACATCTGCCGAAGGCTGAAATTACGGCGTTTTATATGGACATTCGTGCCTTCGGGAAAGGATATGAGGAATTTTACGACCGGGTGAGAAATGAAGGCGTGATGTTCCGGCGCGGCAGTGTGTCCGAAATTTATCGCAGGGGCGACAGGACAATCGTTCGAGCGGAAGACACAATAGCAGGAGAAGTTGTTGAAGTTGAAGCTGACCTCGTGATACTCGGCACGGGAGTTGTTCCCCGTTCAGATGTGGATGAAATTGCGAGAAAATTGCGATTGCCTCTTTCTCAGGATGGCTTTCTGCTCGAAGCTCACCCAAAACTTCGCCCTGTGGATACATTCAGCGATGGGATATTTCTTGCGGGGACTGCGCAGGCACCCCGAGATATTCCCGACACGGTTGCACACGCAAAGGCGGCGGCATCATCGGCGATGGGAATATTGACGCAGGACAAAATTGTCGTCGCACCGATTGTGGCAAATGTCGATGCGGAAAGATGTTCAGGATGCAGAATTTGCGAAGCCGCCTGCGAATATGGGGCAAACGAATTCGACGAAAAAGCAGGGGTGATGACTGTAAATCCCATATTGTGCAAGGGATGTGGAGCCTGCGCGACGGTATGTCCATCCTCCGCGATAACCGTAAACACATTCAAGCCCGCACAGATATTCAAAAACATAGATGCGTTATTGCGGTGAAAATTGCCTGCTTGTTCTATGTTGAAAGTTTTTTCAGTTTCTCCGCTGCGTATTTAATCTGTTCGTCTGGCAGTGTCATTGAAAACCTGACGAATTTTTTCGACACATCGCCCATCGCAGAACCGGGCAACGCCACGATGCCTGTTCTTTCAAGAAGGAATTTTGCAAATTCCTCGTCGTTGAATTTTTTTGGAACTTCCGCCCAGACATAAAATGTCGCTCCAGAATTGTATGCGGAAATTCCTATTTTTTCCAGAGCAGCGCACCATTTTTCGACACGCCGTGCGAACAATTTCCGTATCGGCGGAGAAATCTCCCAGTAGTTATCGAGAGCATTTTTCCCCGCCTGCTGTATTGCCCTGAACAAACCGGAATCGATGTACTTTTTCAACGCAGAAAGCGATGCTATCGCTTCTTCATTTCCAACCACAAAACCAATACGCCAGCCTGTCATACAAAATGTCTTCGAAAGAGAATGAAATTCGACGGAAACATCCATTGCGCCAGGAATGTTCAATATCGAAATCGGCGGAGAAATTTTTTCCAGATAGATTTCCGAATATGCGGCATCGTTCGCAATCAAAAAATTTCGCTCGTGGGCAAGTGATACTATTTTTTTAAAAAATTCCTCCGAAGCAACTGCTGTGGTGGGATTGTTGGGATAATTGACGAACAGCAGTTTCGTATTTTCGGGAATTTCGTCGGGGTCGACGAGAAATTTATTCTCCTGGCGCAGCGGGATTTCAACAGGTTTTCCGCCGGCAAACGCGATACCAGCGCGATAGACGGGATAGCCTGGAACAGTATAAGCTCCGACATCTCCGGGATTCAGAATTGCCAGCGGAAGATGAAAAATGCCTTCCTTTGAACCTATCAGCCCGAGTATGTTCTTTTCGGGGTCGAGTTTGACCTTATACCTGTTCAGGAAAAATCTTGCCACTGCTTCTCTGAAAAAATAGTCTCCCTGATAGTCTGGATATTGATTCACATTCAAATCCCCCAGCGCTGCAACCAGCGCCCCCTGGATTTCCTTCGGTGTGGGAATATCCGGGTCGCCCACTCCCATATCAACGACTTTCATACGCTTCGATACTTCGTTCTTCAAAGCCGAAATGCTCGCAAAAGCATATTCATCAAAATTTTTTAATTTTTCCGAGCGAAACATATTTCACTCCCATCAATGTTTTTTCCCCAGATAAATTACACCGCAGTGATGATATGACAAGATATAAATTTGAAGTTCGCAGGGTTGGGGTCGGGTTTCTCAATGGTGGAGGCGGCGGGAATCGAACCCGCGTCCGATGGGGTCCGCCGTTGCCATCTACGGGAGTAGTTCGTCTTTTAGTTCTCGCGCGCCGCAGCGCCGACGAACAGGCTCAACGACGCGCAAAGCTCCATAAATCTTAACCTGTTCTATGAAGCACTCGAACAGGCGCAGCTCCTGTATCGACCTCCGCTCGGTTCAGGCAGGAGCACCCCCGAACCGCGGAGGGACTGCTCAATTAGGCAGCCATAGCATAGGTGTAGTTCGCACCTATTGGTGTTGAGACAGTTTTACAGCTTATCTCAGGCTGTCCCGCAGGCAAGGGCTTCTAAACCCACCGTCGAAGCCCATCGCCCCCAGAACTCCATAAGAAATGTTTTTTAAATAAATTTACTTCTACGTTTATTATTATATATAATATAAGTGCGATGT
>JAGHAI010000122.1 GCA_021161555.1 bacterium | reverse complement strand
GCAATGAAAATGCAAGGTATGCCAATTTCCGGTCAACGTCCTGATCTATTAGCATTTAAAAATAATGAATTATTTGCTATTGAAGCTAAAGGATATTCCTCTAACAGTCCGAAAGATATGAATAGCCACAAAGAACAATCAAGGACTGGAGGAATACCTGTTGATTTCACTGTCGCTAGTATATCATATAATTTATATGATAGAGTAATATGTAATTACTAAGACCCAGACAAAGAAAAAGTTCCTTTTAATGCTAAATTATTTAGAGAATTAACAAAAAAATACTATTCCGGTTTTGCTCAATTTTTAGAATATGGAGAATATAAAGAAGCAAATTATCAAAACGAAAACTTTTATGAACTAGATTTGTTTTACCCATCACTCTGGGATAAATACATCTTTGAACAATGTCTTTTTATACATTTGTGGAATGAAATATATTGTCTTTACCAACCAAAACTAATATTACCTAAAAAGATAAAGGAATATGCGGAAAACGGATTATCAATAAGTATAAAACCATTTTTATTTGAAAGTAAAAATGTTAATAACAAAATTTATATAGATAATGATAGAATTGGCTTGAAAATAGAAAGAAACGCTTGCTAACAAAAATATAGTGAATACCACTTTCACTCCAGCATTTCGTTTATGCCGAGTTTTTCTCGCATCATTTCGGCTCTTTTCTGTGCAATTTTTAACGGGTCGGGTCCGTCATCCACCATAGAAGCAGTATGCGCCTGCTGTCCCAACACCATCATCTCATCGATTTTGTGAAGGGGCACATCGATAATTCCCATAACAGCGCCAAGCCGCAATGTGGAAAGTATCTCTAAAAATTCCCACATTTCGATAACCTTTGCATAGGATACAAGCCCAAACGCACGCATCACTTTGTCTTCGAGCACTATTGAATTTTCGTTCATTTCTTCCCGCGCCAGCCTCTCTATTCTGATAATTTCTTCGGCAAGCATAGAAATGTCAGCCAGCAGGTCATCGGGATTTCTGCCGACAAGAGATGATGTCGTGAACTTCACAAATGGATTTCCCATATCGAATCCGCCAATCCACGGGTCGACAAACTTTATGCCATAGGATTCCGCTGTTGAATGTATGCGGGCAAATCGATTTGAAATTATTGAAGCGGGCAGATGGCAGAGAATCGAGATTGAAATTCCCGCTCCACAGGCGGCAGGACTTGGAGAAAGAAACCCTATTTGCGGATGAGTTGCCCATTTATGTTCCAGTTCCATCGAATCGAGAGATTGTAATAGCAATTTAGTTTTCATAGAAAGATTTTCGAGAGTTGACACAGTTCTCATCCACAGATGTTCGATGTTGCACACCACAGCAGATTCGGATTCATCCTCATTGATGAGAATTTCGCTCGCGCCAGGATGCAGCGCCGTCTTGTGAGATATCGTCCATCGTTCTGCGAACATCATTCTCTCCATCGGAGTGAGAGATTTCGCAGATGTTGTATCGTAATCGCCGTCGCGCAGAAAATCCACCAGCATCGACTTAACCTCTTCCCTTTCATCATCGCTCATCGCGAGGCAGAATGAATATCCCGCCACATTTCTAATAGCGATAGCTTCCGCAAACATCACGACATCGGTGCTTTCGCTCTTCTGCAAGAACCACTGCGGAGCGGAAAAGAACTTATCTTCCGAAAAATTGTTCATACTCCCATAAATTCTTCTAAATCATCGTCGTCGTCCATATTTAAAAGCGATTTTATCTCATCATCCATAATTTCATCTTCGACCTTTTTAATCAAATCGCGAAAATATGCCGCATCCTCAAATCTCTCCTCGTCCACCGCCTTTCGCAGCTGCCACTGCAAAGTCGTCAAATCCTTTCTAAGGGCAATACTCACATTTCGCTTCAGACATCCTCTTCCGTGAAAATGTTCCAGCAGAGGAACAACTTCATCGTAAAATTCCTCATAACAATTCGGGCAGCCGAGCATCCCCGTATCCACAACATCCTTCAACTTCCATCCGCACATAGGACAGGTGTGTTCGAGTTCCTGCGCACTTTCTATCACGACCTGTTCATCCGCTAACTGCTCATCTACGCCGACTTTCGCAGCACATTCAAGGCAGACGAAAAGTTTCTTCCTCACGCCGCCAATATACTGCACAACAGTGATTACTCCTTCTCGCTCGCCGCAGACATCACATATTCTTTTCTTTCGTTCCATTTTGCCTATAATGTTATTGAAAACTCAAATGTCAAAGTTTATTTTGCCAGCAAAATCTCCCACAATCAGATAATTCCTTTATTTATTTCCCTTTCTGTCGCCAATCACATAGCCATCGGATAGTTCGACAACTCTGAAACCAAATCTTTCCACCATTTCGATGTCGTGAGTTGCCATAATAATAGCGGTTCCCTGTCTGTTGATGTCGAGCAACAGTTTCATAATTTCCTCGGTTGAATGGGGGTCGAGATTTCCCGTCGGTTCATCTGCGAGAAGCAGTAAGGGAGAATGCACGAGCGCTCTTGCAATCGCAACACGCTGACATTCTCCGCCGGAAAGTTCCTGCGGATAAGATTTTGCCTTGTGCGACAGTCCAACTCTCGCCAGCAACTCCGTCGTGCGGGTTCTCGTCGTCTTTCTCGGATATCCACAAACACGAAGCGCAAAAGCAACATTGTCGAACGCGGTCATATCGGGCAGTAGCTTAAAATCCTGAAAGATTACCCCCATCTTCCTGCGCATTACTGGAATATCTTCATCTGTCAACTTATCGGAAGAAAATCCCGCAAATTCAACAATTCCCGTATCGGGTTTTTCCCGCGCAAGGATAATTTCCAGCAGAGTTGACTTTCCCGCCCCCGAAGGACCGACGAGAAACACGAACTCGCCTTCCTCAACGGAGATGTTCACATCGGAAAGCGCGACCCACTGTTTTCCATAAATTTTTCCGATATGCTTCAATTCCAGAATTGGCATCATTCTCCCCATTTGTTTCGCCAGCGCGCTATTATAGTTTCGCCACCGACGACTCTATCGCCATCGCCGACGACGAAATTGGCATTGGGCGGAATGACAATTTCCACCCGCGAACCGAAATGAATTATGCCATACTTTTCGCCGCGCTTCAAAACATCGCCAGACTTTGCGCGACAGATAATCCTGCGGGCAATTATACCGGCAATCTGCCTTACGAAGATATTCCCCCTGCTCGATGAAAGCAGCATATCCACGCGCTCATTTTCCAGCGATGCGCTTTCTTCAAACGCCCTGTGGAATTTTCCCGAAAAATGTTTTACGGAAACCACATCTCCATCCACAGGGGCGCGATTTATGTGCACATCGAGGGGACTCATAAATATTGAAAGCCGTTTCCCGCCGCTGATGGATTCTACTTCGTAATCATCTATGCCGATAACCACACCGTCGGCAGGCGAAACAATTGCATCTTCGTCTTCGGGAATGCTGCGCTTCGGGTCGCGGAAGAAAAAAATCGTGAAGGACAAAAGCAACACGCCGATTATAGCAATCGCAATCCCCAAAATTCCACCCAGAAAAAGCCCGAGCAAAAACACGATAAAGAAACCAATCAAATATGGAACACTCGACCTATCCATATAATAAATATAATCGATTTCCGAGAAAATAAAAATGAATTGTTTCCACACGGGATAAGTCAGTTATTTTATGTGGAATACCTTCTGGATTGTGCCATTCCCGATATCGACGAAATAAATTCCGTCGGGCATATCTGCGGCGTTCCACAGCACTCCGCCATTCCCCGTCATCGTGGCGACACATCTTCCCGATATATCGCGAATTTTCACATTGCGTTTTTCCCCATTCCAGCGGATGTTCAAAACGCTATTGAAGGGCGAAGGGTAAATTTTCAGTGCGCACTGCCGCGGCAAATCAGATACATTTTCTTCTATCCTGTTGAGTTCCAAAATGTTCCACCGAGCAGAAAGTTCTCCATCGGTGCCATTTATCCACACGAGCAGAAGCGAACCGTCATCGAGGACAATTCCATCGGGGGAATAATCAGGCGAATTGGAAAAGGTCAGTTGCGTTGGCAGCCAGGTCTCATCCTGTCGGGATAGTGCCCATATTTCCGTGTTCACCGATGAATGTATCGCGCCGAACAGAACGACGGGATTTCCTTCATCGTCAATCACCGCCTTTGGCCTGAGGATTTTATGTTCGCTCCATAGGATTTCAGGCTCGCTCCAGACATCATCTTTATGAGACGACCACAGAAAACCATTATTTCCGCGCCAGAACAGAAAAATTTCGCCGACTATATTCGGCAGAAACATAGAAAGATGGTCTC
>JAGHAI010000086.1 GCA_021161555.1 bacterium | reverse complement strand
GCTGAACTCCGAAAACACGCTTCACCTCATCCGCCCAAGCCTCAAGGATACGCTCTATCTCATCCCTCAAAAACTCAAATACACTCTCCCGCAGAAAATCCCTGACTTTCCCCTTGACAAACAAATTGACATCGCTTATTTTGCACCCACCAAAGAAATGCTGTTTCATTTTGAACCTCCCTGTTTTTTTGTTTTCAATGCCAGGGAGGTTAATTTATATAACCTCCAAAATTACACAAAATAAGTTATAAACCCAACAAGTTCATTTTGAGTAAGGTGTACATAAAACAAAGCAAAATCAAGCCTCCAGTGTGTAAGATTTTCCTCTTCTTCCCCAAAGCAGCGGCACTTTGAGGTGAGAAATTTTGTCATTTTGTATAGAAAACTCGCTTTGTGATTGATGTCCCATCGGAAAATTTTGCCCGCACGAGATATATTCCAGAGGGGATGGATGCAGCGGGCGACCATATCATATTTTTTCCGTCAAATTCCGATTTATATATTGTGTTTCCCTGTAAATCATAAATGGTGATTTCGCCGCGGGCGGGAACGGTAATTTCGCACGATGAATTGAAGGGGTTTGGAAAAACATTTATCTCTATGTCCTTAGGCTTCTTGGGAATGTTTTTCACCCAATCGATATTGCCGAGGGAGTCTGTTTTGATGAGATATAGGTCTGCGAAGGTTGGGCTTCCATTGTCAATCATCCCTGAGATGATATAACCGCCATCGAATGTCTTTGATACCCAATATGCTTCATCTGAATGAGGTCCTCCGTAAGCTCGTTCCCATTGAATGGAACCTGTTGAATCTGTTTTAATTATGTAGAGTTCGCCTACTCCTGTTTCACTGCGAAATTCTCCTGCGAGCAAAAATCCGCCATCGTCGGTTTGCATAACAAAATTGCATTTATCTCTTTCGTCGGTGCCGTATGTTTTCGTCCAGACAGTATCGCCTGATGGTTGCAGTTTTATCAAATACCAATCGTACTCGCCTGCGCCGAAGGAATCGGTGTAGCCAGCTACCACATATCCGCCGTCCGATGTTTTCGCAATCGACCTGCCAAAATCCTGTCCGCTTCCGCCGTATGTTCTTGTCCATATTGTGTCTCCAACGGAATCCGTCTTCACCACATAAATATCACACGAGCCCGTTCCAAAAGAATTTGTGTGTCCGACCAGAATGTATCCGCCGTCAGGTGTGACTTCGAGCGAAAATGCTTCGTCTATACCGTCTCCGCCGTATCTTTGTGACCACAGCAATTCGCCATCAGCATTGATTTTCGTGAGAGAAATATCCATTCCTACAGAATTTACGAGGATGTATCCACTGTCGGGGGTCTGTTCAATTTCTTTTGCGCCCATTATATCGCTGTATATGTGCATCCAGTCGATGCCGAGAATATCGCCGGATAAATTGATTTTTGCGATAAACATTGAATAATCGCAGTGTCCCGCTACCATATATCCGTCATCATAGGCTTCAATTATAGAATGCCCTTCGCACAGTTCATATCCGTAGTGTGTTCCATAAGCCCAGGTCCATAGAGTATCGCCTTCGGGATTGGTCCTGACGATATAAATATCTGTGGGAGTGGGTAATGTGGAGTCGTTAAATTTATCGTCTCCGGCTATTCGATATCCTGTATTCGCGGACCATCCCACGATAATGTATCCGCTGTCGGGAGTTTGCAGCACGGAATATCCATATTCCCATCCGTTTCCGGGGCGATAATAGCATCTTTCCCATCCCGCGAAAACTGCGCCAAAGAGAGCAATTAAGAGCAAAGCAATAATGAACAGGGGATAATTCCCCCCTGATTTAAGACAATCCCTGCTAAATCGGGATTTTTCGATGCCGCCAGCTGTCGAAAATGATTTCTTCATAATTCCCCCCTATGTCTTGTGAATATTGTTTTCTGCGATTCGACCGTTTCACTTCTTTTGAATATTTTTTATTCTCAAGCCTGGCTCGTTTTGTTTTAGAACAATATCGTCAAGTTTCCCATCCCTTTTCCGACAGGCAGTGATAATTTCTCAAGATTCTGCGTAGAAAAAATGATTATTATGTAAGGGGATAAGTAAAATCACATATAAATTACTTACTCTATTATAGTAAGATAAATATAAAAAATTAAAATTCAATGTTTTTTAATTACGGGAGCTTGCAGCTAATTTTGTGTAATTTCGAAAACTACTTCTAATCTAAATTTTTCCCCCGCCAGACAAATTAACATCATTACACAGAATAAGTTATAATTCCATCAGCTTTTTCTATAAAAAGAGAACTCGGTGAATTCAGTTTCCCCTCTTTCGAGATGGAATTTTCCGGCAAAGGCAATCATAGCGCCGTTGTCGGTGCAGTATTTCTTTGGCGGAATTTTTACATCTTTGAAGATTTCATAAGCTTTCTGTCGCAGTCTTTCGTTTGCGGCAACACCGCCGACGATGACAATTTCATCTACTTCAAACTCTTTTACGGCACGCGATAATTTATTCAGAAGTGAATCGACGACAGCTTCCTGAAATGACGCACAAATATCGCCTATATTGTTCCGCACTTTTTCCGCTCCCCAATCGTATAGAAGATTTATGGCAGCTGTCTTCAAACCCGAGAATGAAAAATCATAGTCGTTCGATTTCATCATAGCGCGGGGAAACTTTATTGCATCTGGATTGCCACCTTCGGCAAGTTTCTGTATCTGGGGACCTCCGGGATACGGCAGCCCGAGAATCTGCGCAATTTTATCGAATGCTTCTCCTGCGGCATCGTCTCGCGTTGTGCCGAGAATTTCGTAAACTCCCCATTCCCGCACGAAAATAATTTCCGTATGTCCACCCGAAACCAGAAGAGCGATGAACGGCGGTTCTGCCCCAGAAAATTTTGCAGCAAAGAGATGCCCTTCGAGATGATTCACCTTTACAAGCGGAACATCTGCGGCAAAGGTCAATCCTTTGGCAAATGAATAGCCAACCAGCAACGCACCAGGAAGACCCGGATACGACGATACCGCAACTCCATCTAAATCATCTGGTTTTACCAGCGCTGACGAAAATATATCCTTCACCATAGGATAAAGTTTTCTTATGTGGTCTCTGCTGGCAAATTCGGGAATAACCCCACCATATCGGGAATGAATTTTCTGCGTATAAACCGCCTCGGCGAGAATATCCTCGTTATGAATAATTGCCACAGCGGTCTCGTCGCAGGAAGTTTCTATGCCGAGTATTGTCGTATTCATAAAAATCAGGCAAGCACACGCCTGTATTTGTACCTACCCGGGATTTTTTCTGCAATTGCCAGAAGCCTTCCATCTTCCGATAGGATTGCGAAAAGTGTCTCGGGTTTAAGATGTATATCGAGATTTTTCACGATTTGACCGTGAAGCACCTGCCAAGCGCCAATCTCGTCAACCTTCACTTTTTGAAGATGGGGCAACATTTCGATTTCACTCAGTAGATATTTTTGCGGTTCGCCATCTCTAATGGAACGCAGAATTTCATCCAGTGGAACAGCATTTTCAACTTTATGCTTTCCCACACTCACTCTTTTCAGCGCGGATAAAAAACCGCCACAGCCAAGCCGATATCCAATATCACGCGCTATCGCGCGAAGATATGTCCCCGTTCCGCAGACTATGTCGAAGCGAATTTTGGGGATGTCTATCTCAACATTATCGATGGAATAAATCACCACACGCTTCGGCTGAATGATAACATCTTCGCCGCGCCTTGCTCTCCGATACATCGGAACGCCATCCACTTTTTTCGCCGAATATTTCGGCGGCACCTGTTCAATTTCGCCGACAAATTTCAAAAGTTCCTCATAAATTCTGCTCGGCGCAACCTGAACGGGACTTTCATCAATCACATTTCCCTCAATATCATCGGTATCGGTGGTCTTCCCGAGAGTGATTTCCGCACGATACCCCTTAATTCCAGCATCGACATAGGGGGCAATTCTCGTCGCCTTTCCGACGAGAACGGGCAAAAGCCCGCTGGCATTCGGGTCTAATGTGCCTATGTGACCAACTCGCCTCGTCTTCAACAATCTGCCTATCTTATTGTCCACGCCGCGGGCAGTTATGCCGACTGGCTTATCGACAAGAAACCCGCCAGAAATATTTTTTAAATTATATCCAATCATATCATTTCAGAACACATTGAAACCTACCGCGCTAAATTATAATTTTTATATTGCATTTATCAAAGATTTTTCTTTATTTTTTTATTTAATTAAGACTTTTGCAAAAAAGGTAATTTTAAGTTCTTTGGAATGTGCATTTATTTGTCCCCTCTATCCTCTAACTCCTTTCTCCCCAAGGAGAAAGGAGAACATAATTCCTTCTCCCACCGGGAGAAGGTGGATTGCGACGAAGTCGCAAGACGGATGGGGGGAACGAAAAAAACCTGTGAAATACTCTCTAATATGGCGAAAAGGAAGATGAAAAAAACAATATTAAGTGAAACGAAATGGATTTGAGGTAAAAAAATCGAAAAATGGTGATAAATATCATTATTGTTCAAGAAGACTTATTTATTATCAAGAGGTGTGATATGAAGAAGGAATGCCCGAATTATCAGAAGAACCTTGCCCGATGCAATTGCACTTATGAACCGTGTTCGCGCAAGGGATATTGTTGCGAGTGCATAGAATATCATCTTTCGCGCGGGGAACTGCCCGCGTGCTATTTCAATGAAGAGGAGGAAAGGACATACAATCGTTCAATTTCTTTCTTTGCTTCGAGAAGAAGGTGATTTTGTTATGAAACATTTTTTCATCAACACATTGCTTTTCGTTCTGATTGTCCTGGTTTTCGCCGACCAGAACCACGATATTGAACTGGCAAGACGATTTTTAGTCCTCGAAAAATACGAAAAGGCAGAAGCGATACTGGAGAAGTTATTTGCGCAGGACCCCGATGACCCCGAAATCCAGAATATGCTGCTGCAGGTCTATAAAAATCTAAAGGAATATAATAAGATGGAAGGCGTTCTTCAGAGCGTCCTCTTGAGGAAACCGAACGATAGTTCTCTGTGGGCGGAACTCGGCGCAATGTATCTTGCGCAGAACAAACCAGAAGAAGCAAAAAAATCCTTCGACAAGGCGATAAAACTATCTCCGAAGAATAAACAACTCGCGAAGGAAATACACGAAGCATATTTCCTTTATGGTTTCATCGACGAGGACATAAAATTCATCCACAAGGCACGCAGCAGAACGAACGATAAATATCTGCTTGCCTTGGAACTCGCAAGATTGTATGAAATCAAAGGGCGTTTTGACGATGCCGTTGAGGAATATGCAAATTATCTAAAAAAATACCCCGACAGATTTGGCGATGTTGAGCGCAAAATAGACATAAGCGGTCGTTCGCAGGAAGAACTACTGCAACTTCGCAAATCGCTCGATGCGCTTCTATCCACAGACATTCCGAGATGGCAGCCGTGGCGATTGATTTCAATCGTCGAACAAAAACTGGGAAACATCGACAGGGCGTTTGATGCAATCATAAAAGCCGATGAATCTCAAAGTGAAAAGTATCGCGGACGGCTCGTGGCAAATTTCGTCGAGGATATGCTGCGATTGAAAAATTTTGAATATGCCGAAAAAGGCGCAAGATACCTCGTTTCAAAGAGCAGCGGAAATTATTCTCGAACAGGTCGTCTATACCTTGCAAAAGCACTTCGAGGTCTCGGGAAATACGAAGACGCAATTGCCCAACTCGATTCCATAGGCACATCAGAAAATGAAAACAAGAATGTCAACATAAACTGGAACAACACACCGTCTCAATTTCAGCCGCCGCGAAGACGATATCAATCTCTCGTTTCCGAAGATGCGACGGTATTGAAGGCGGAAATTTATCTGGAAAATCTAAAAAACCCCGATATGGCGGAAAAAACGATAGCACCTCAATTTGAGGGTTCACGCTGGATGAAGAACGAGGACGCTGTTAAAATCAAAGGAGAAATTTTTATCTATCGCAGACAATTCAGGGACGGCATCGTATTCCTCACCAGCGCATTCCAGATGAATCCACGCAGTGAACCGGTTGCATATCTCCTTGCGATGTCATATTTCTTCGCTGGCGTGGACGATACGGCATTGAACGCTCTGCACAATGTCGTAAGTAGATTTCCGAAAAATGAGATGGGAAACGAAGCTGTTGAACTTATACTTATAATGCAGACCGCCGGCGAAAATACCGATAAGATAAGAGAACCGATATATTCTATGTTCGTCCGCGATACAATCACCGCGCTGGAACAGTGGCAAAAATTGTTATCAGATGAAGGACTGAAGGACCTCGGCGACTATGTTATGTGGAAAATCGGGAACTGCCAGATGACGCTCGACGACAGCACCGCATATTCCACTTTCAAATCGCTCGTTGAAAAATATCCGAAGAGTTTTTATGCGCCGCTTTCTCTGGAATTTCTGGCGGATAAGCTGCTCGCCGAAGGCAATAAACCCGATGCAGCTGAAATGTATGTGAAAATAATCAACGACTATCCCGACGCCGTTAATATTGAAGTGGTGCGTGATAAGTTGAAAGAAATTGGCGAAAACCTTTAATAATATACATCAAGAGGTATGCTATGCAACTGATAGATAATATACGCACAAAGGCGCGTGAAATTGGGGGGACGGTAGTTCTTCCCGAAGGCAACGAGCCGAGAATGATGCACGCTGCAGAAATTATCGCGAAGGAAAATCTCGCGAAGGTAATCATAGTCGGCGATGAGGAAAAAGTTCGCGAACTTGCGAAATCCGAAGGCGCAGATATATCCGGGGTTGAAATCTCAAATCCAGAAACAGACGAGCGCCGCGACGATTTTGCGATGGAATTCTGGAATCTTCGCAAACATAAGGGACTGACGCTGTATCAGGCGAAAGAAGCGATGAAAAAGCCGCTCTATTGGGGAGCGATGCTCGTCAGAAAAGGCTTTGCCGATGCTGCGGTTGCGGGAGCGAAAAATACGACGGGAAATGTCCTTCGCGCCGCAATACACTGCCTCGGGACTGCCGAAGGTGTTTCGGTGGTTTCAAGTTCATTTCTTATGGTTCTGCCGGAATTTATGGGCGAGAAGGAAAAGGTCTTCGTCTTTGCGGACTGCGCCGTTATACCACAGCCCGATGCGGAACAACTCGCCTCGATTGCAATCGCTTCTGCGCAAACTGCAAAACAGCTGCTCGGCATAGAGCCGAAGGTTGCTATGCTTTCGTTCTCCACAAAAGGCAGCGCAAAACACAGCGATGCAGATAAAGTCATAGCGGCAACTGACATAGTGAAAAAAAATGCGCCGGAAATACTCGTCGATGGCGAATTGCAGCTTGATGCGGCGATAATTCCTGCTGTGGCGAATAAAAAAGCCCCCGATTCAAATGTCGCAGGACAGGCAAATGTGCTGATTTTCCCTGACCTCGACGCAGGGAACATCGGATACAAATTGGTTCAACGGTTGGCAGGTGCAGAGGCGATTGGACCAATAATTCAGGGATTGGCAAAACCATACAACGACCTGTCGAGGGGATGTTCCGTCGAGGACATCGTGAATGTATCGGCAATAGCGTTGCTGAAGAGCAAATAATCTTGTAGTATAAAAACAGAGAATTTCAATTCTGGTCATAAAGGTGGAAATATGCGAATTGCGGTATTCGTATCGGGCGGCGGGACAAATCTCCAGTCGATTATTGATGCAGCAGAAAGCGGCAAACTTTCCGCAGAAGTTTCTCTGGTGCTTTCAAGCAAATCCGATGCATACGCACTTGAACGAGCCAGAAGACATAATATTCCCGCCGTTTACCTGTCGAGCAAAGAGTTCCAATCTCGCGATTACTTTTTACACGCTATGTTCGATGTCCTTGATGAACATAAAATTGATTTCATCGCACTTGCTGGATATATGAAAAAAGTTCCGCCAGAAATTGTGAAGAAATACAAAAATAGAATAACGAACATTCATCCTGCGCTTCTTCCGGCATTTGGCGGGAAAGGGATGTATGGAATGCGCGTTCATCAGGCAGTTATCGAATACGGATGCAAGGTCACGGGAGTTACGATTCACATTGTCGATGAGGAATATGACCACGGTCCAATAGTTGCGCAGAAGTGCGTTCCTGTCAGCGACCAAGACACACCTGAAACACTGGCAGAGCGAGTTCTTGCAATAGAACATTTACTCTATCCACAAGTGCTGGAATGGTTCGCACAGGACAAAGTCATCGTATCGGGAAATATTGTCAAAGTCTCACAATAGGAGGTAAAATATGAGGTTTTCATCAATCTTGTTTTTCACAATTGTTCTACTGGCAATTTCTTTATATGGACAGGAAATAGCCATCACGACGGCAACAGGCGACCAGATAGGTGCTCGTATATCCGCAGGAGACGAATGCTTTTTCGTCGTGTGGGAAGACCACCGCGCAGGCGTATCGAACACAAATATATACGGACAATCGGTGTATCCTGACGGAACAACAGGTGGACCGGGCTTCCCGATTTGCATAACTCCCGCAAGCAACCAGACTTCGCCTGTTGTAGCATATAATAGTGAATCGGATAAATTCTTCACAGTCTGGTATGATAGACGAAGTGGAACGGAATTTTATGCGCGAAGGGCAGTTTGCACAGGCACCGATGGCGACGAATGGCTCATCGGCGACGGAACAACTAACTTTTCTGCGCCGGAAATCGCTGCTTCAAACACCAATTTCCTCTATGTGTGGATGGTTCGTTCTGGAATGTATTTTGAGACAAAATATCTCGTTCTCGACAGTACTGGTTCTGCCGTCGGGGCAATTCAATCGCTGTCAGGTGCCGGTTCAAAAAGCCCCGCTGTCGCCTTCAACGGAGAAGAATTCCTCGTCGTCTGGGAAGATTCCCTCGACGCTGGACCTGGAATTTACGGACAATATTTTGATTCCACCGGTCATCCAATGGGTGATGTATTTATGCTGGTCGATGATGCTGACGCATCTACTCCTGCCATTTGCGGCATAAGCAGCGGCGATGGAGAAGTAGTTCCGCGATTTGCAATAGCCTGGCAGCATTACGACCCTTCAACGAACAGCGATATTTATGCTGCAATAATCGACCATCTTTCAACGAGTGAAGTAACTGGCATTGTCGTTTCAAACGCAGATGGCGTCCAGTCAAATCCAGCGATAGGTTTTCACGATTATGGATTTCTCGTCGCCTGGGAGGACCAGAGCACGGGATTGATGAACGACATTTACGGACGCTTTCTATCGATAAGCGGTGCACCTTCCGGGGGAACATTTTCAATTTGCAGTGCTACTCTATCACAGCAATTGCCCCGTGTGGCTTATCTCAGAGATGCTGAAAAATACCTGTGCGTGTGGGTGGATATGCGCGGCGGAGCATATTCCGACATATATGGCACGCTCATAGAACCACCTGCGCCGTCAGAAGGTCCAGCTGTATTCTCCGCCTATCCGCCAGAAGGCACAATCACAGGATGCGACACAACGCTGATAAGAATAGAAATTTCTTCCGAACACGGCATCGAAGACTCTACGATATGGCTCACATTAAACGGAGCAGATTACACAATCGACGACGATGAAGTGTCTCTCGACGGAACTACCATTATCTTTTCCCCCGATTATCACGAGGGAGCGGTGGAAACGATGAATGTCTGTCTTGAGGCGGTTGACGATGAGCTCGGAAATCCACTTGAATCGCCATATTGCTGGACCTGGATATGGGACGACCGCGCTCCTCAAATCACGGCGACAAACCCCGATGACGGCGAATCCGTCGATGATGTGCCATCCACGATTACCGCAGCAATTTCAGACGAAATCGCCGGAATAGATGAAGAATCTATCACTGTCTTCATAAATGGAACGGAATTTACCCTATCTGACGATGGAGTATATTGGGACGGATATACCCTCACACTGAATTTATCCGAAATGGGATATTCAGCACTGCCCGAAACGAACATAGTCCTTTTCGAGATATTTGACAACGCACTCTGCCAGAATGAACTCATTGACACATTGATATTCTATGTTGTCAGCAATCCTGGTCCTGTGGCTTCTGCACAACTGCCGCTACCGGAAGAAATCGTATCCTGCGACGACCAGCAGATACAAATTTCCATAACTGATGAAGACGGCATTGACCCAACTTCCATAGCGCTTTCCGTGAACGGCACATCATACATCTTTCCCGACCATCTCGATTTCTTATATCCCATATTGACATTCACCCCTGACCCTGTCTTTGAAGAAGGAACTGTGTCTGTTGCACTGGTTAATTGCGAAGATGCGTTTGGAAGCCCATTATCGACGCCGCTGAATTACAGTTTCATAGTCGATTTGACCCCGCCGGAATTAGTTTCCACCACATATCCTGCCGAAATTACCATCGATTCGACGGCGGATACAGACTTCGTCATAACCGCCGATGATAATTTCTGCGATTCCTTAAAAATCAGTATGTGCAATGTCACATTGACGAAGGGCGGCGTTATGATTGCCCGCTGGGAAGACGATGATTTCATCGACATCGAAGATTTTTCGTTCACTGTTTCCGCTTCATCATTTCTGGACAGCATCTTTGAAAGTGCCGAAGGAACGAATGACACATTTTCTATATGTGTCCGTCTTGCGGATTCCCCAGATCGATGCAGTCCGAATATGGCAGATATCTGCTGGAACCTGTACTATCAGCAGAATGCAATTACAGAACAAAAAATCCCGCAAAAAATTTCTATGTCAATTTCTCCAAATCCTTTTAATTCAAATCTCGAAGTGTTATACAACGCGCCAGATGGAGGTAGAATTGAAATCTTTGACGATACGGGACACTTAATTTTAAAATATTCGGTGCGCGGAAGCGGAAAGTTCATCTGGGATGGATGCGACGAAGAGGGAATGCCGCAACCATCGGGAACTTACTTCATAAAATTGAGGACGAGTTCAAAAACACTTTCGCAAACGGTAAAATATCTTAAATAATTATCTGTTAAAAAACATCTTAAGAAACTAAACCCGAACTTCAACTATGACTATGGGAAAAATTACAATTATAGTGCTTGTATTTATTGCCGCTGTTTTTTCTCAAATATCGGTTTCACCCCGCAGCATCGAGCTGGGCGATGTTTTCGTTGAATACGAAGAGGCGCCGTTCATCCCCATCGTATTCTTCGACGGTGGCTCATCCGATGTCCACAGCCGCTTCGACGAGACGCTGCGCGAACTCGCAGAGCGAATAGCGGAAAACCCCGATGTCATCGTGGAAATAAGAGGATATTACCACAAATTGGGAGACGGAGTTTCTGGCGGCGGAGAACTATGCCGCAGGCGAGCTGAAAGCGTTCGCAAAAAAATAATCTCGTTTCAACCCGACATATCGGAGCGCGTCATCGTGCAGCCCGCCGTTGACCCGACTAAACTGCGCAGAGGAGATTTCGGCTCGCGGGAAATTGCCATTCAACAGGAAAATCAGCGGGCGGAAATTACTGCACGAATTGAAGAACCTTTTTCCATAACGCTTTCTGGAAACGACCCCAGACAAGCTATAAAAAAATTGAAAAAGGGGAATAAATTATATCGTCTCAAGCGATTGCTCACCGACAATCCGCTGTTCTTCGTTCTAATTGAAGGCGTGAATATCGGGTCGGTGCGCGAATCGTCAAAAACTTTCGAAAAGTTGATGCGCATCCGCAATGCGCTTGCGAAGGAACTCAGAGAGGACTATTTATCGTCGAGAATTTTTGTCGCACTTCGCTGGGATGAGATAAGCAAACCATCGGTTAAAATGTCTATCAGCACAGATTGGGTCATACACAAACCGATTTATCGTCAAAATGTTTCCGCAGATAATTTGGCAGAGGAAGTGAAAATCGATGCGAAGAAAATAAAAAATGTAAAAATTTTGCGGGAAGATGGTGAAATCATCACGGATGTAGAAGGAAAATGGAAACTCTCTGCCGTTCCCGAGCCGATGTGGCAATATTTCGCTTCATCTCTCATCCGAACGCCCGCAGGACATTATGAAAGAATCTGGAGCAAACCAATTTCATTTGAAGCGGGAAAAAATTCTCACTTTGTGGAACGATTTGTGGTCGGGAATTTTGAACTTTCACAACTCGAAGCGCTTGATTACGATTATGCCTGTGCACAACTCTTTACGATTGCGAGGAAAATTGTTCAGTTTTCCGCGCTTAACCCGAAGGGAAAGATAAATGTAAAAGTTCTGGGATACACCGACGACACAGGAGACGACGAGAGAAATCGCCAGATGACTCAGCTCTGGGCGGACAGGGAAATCGAGGAGTTGAAGAGATTATTACAAAAGCCCTCGCTTTTCGACATAGATGGCTTTAAGAAAATGTGTGAGATAAATTACTCATCCACAGGGATGAAGAATGCCGACAAAGACGGGCGGGCATCTTCCATTCTTATGGATGAAAACAATCCAGAAGGCAGAGTAGCCAAAAGACGGGTGGAAATTTTTGTAGAATACTCGAAATAATATGATAAAAAAAGCAGATGAAAATACCATCTCAAACTGGCTTTCCGCTCTGGCTGGTGATGGGAAATTGTTCGGTCCCAATGCTGAAATTGGCGAATGGGGCATTATAAAAAATGTATCATCTATGGGAAATGCCTTTGAAATCACATTCTCGCCCAAATCGATATTTTTACCGCGCAGGCAGAAACTTTTTGAAATGGATGCGGACAAACCCGCAGAGACAATACGCGAGGTTCTGCCCGATATTCCCGAAGGGGCGGTTTTATGGGGGCTTCGTCCCTGCGATGCGAGAGCGCTTGAACTGGTGCGGCGCGTTTTTAACGAAAACGAAATAGCAGACCCATATTTCAATATCATCTGGGACAGGATTGTTCGTATCGCTGTGGGATGCAGCGAACCGCAGGATACCTGTTTTTGCACATCTTTCGTCGGTGGAAATCCATTTGGAACGCAGGGTGTCGATGTGCTTGCCACGAAAATTGAAAATTTTTTCATACTCGAACCCATTACGAAGGCGGGCGAAGATGTGGTGAAAAATTTCCCCGATGCTGATGAAGAAGACATTGAAAAGCTTGCGCAGATAAAAAAGTATGCCACAGGAAAGGTAAATTCCAGCGTTCCGACTGACATCGCCGACGAATTGCTGGAAATATTTTACGATGTCGATTTCTGGAAGGAATCTTTTGCAAACTGCCAGGGATGTGGAAATTGCACAGAAGTATGTCCAGGATGTTATTGTTTCGACATCGTCGATGAAAGAAACGGCGAAAAAATTTTTAAAAACCGCGTGTGGGACAGTTGCATTTCGGAGAATTTTACACTTTCAATTGACGGAGAAAATCCTCGCAGGGAGTTGTATCGTCGCCAGAGACAGAGAATTATGCACAAGTTCTCCTACTTTGCGCTCAGATATGACAGAACGCAGTTGTGCGTCGGCTGTGGAAGATGCGTGCAGAACTGCCCATCGCAAATTGACATTAGAAAAGTAGTGAAAAATGCGGTTGAAGAAAATATCGTAGAAAAACAGACGAATTAGATTATGCAATTCTGGAAAAATCCATATAAGCTTGTTCCCGTGCGGATTGCAGAAAAATGGAATGAACCCCACCATAACAAATTCGTGAACATTTCCCTGGAATTTTTGAATATCGAGGACAGGGTGGGATTTAAATATCTTCCAGGGCAGTTCTGTCTTATTTCCGATTTTGGATATGGAGATATTCCGATGAGTATTGCGTCATCGCCCTTTGAAGGAAAAGAAATCTTCTTTGTCCTCGACATTGAAATAGAGCGGGAAAGGGAAATATTATCGCGGGAAGAAGGCGCTATATTCGGCATAAGAGGACCTCTTGGGAAAGGCTACCCGCTGGGGAAATTTGAAGGAAGGGATATTTTTATTATCGGCAGCGGGGAACATTTTCCAGAGCTGCGTTCTCTGTTCTGGTATCTTGCGCTGGATGATGAACGAAGCAAATATGGAAAAATCACCGTTGTTCTGGATTCAAACGCGCCATCTCTTTTCAGTCGCAAAGGGCAACTGCCCGAACTATCGGAATTGAGCAATATTGAGATAAATTATTCGATAGAATCCATATTATCATCCGACGGAGAATGTTGCGACAGCGCACTTAAATTGATATCACACCTCGTTCCCGACGCATCGAAAAGCGCTGCGGCAATTTCTCTTCCACTAAAAGCGGCGAAAACAATAACGGAACATCTTATAGATATCGGCTTTGCAAGGGAAAATGTATTCATATCGCTTCATCGCAATATCCGATGTGGTGTGGGTAAATGTGGAAGGTGCAATGTCGGACATAAATTCGTCTGCATAGATGGTCCTGTATTTTCCGCGCTGGAAATAGAAGGACTCGTTATGGATGAGTAAAACAAGACATCAGGAGGCAAAAATGTGCAAGGAATGTGGCTGCGGAGAAAATAATATTGACGAAAAAGGCACAATTTCCATTGGAAAAGAGATACTCGCTGAAAATTCGCACATCGCTGCACACAACAGAGAACACCTCGACAAATTGGGCGTAGTTATGTTCAACATTGTGGGTTCACCTGGCTCTGGCAAAACCACACTTCTTGAAAAGACAATCCCTGCTCTGAAAGATGATTTGAAGATTGCAGTAATAGAAGGGGACCTTGAGACCGACAACGATAAAAATCGCATCGATGCGCTTGGTGTTCCGTGCTATCAAATCTGCACACACGGCGCCTGCCATCTCGACGCGAAGATGGTTCACCACGCGCTTCACGAACTCAACCTCGACGAAAATTACGACATAATTTTCGTAGAAAATGTCGGCAATCTGGTGTGCCCGGCGGATTTTCCTCTCGGAGAGAATTTCAGAGTTGTGGTTCTTTCCACGCCGGAGGGCGATGACAAACCCGAAAAATACCCGACAATATTTCACGGTTCCGATGCTGTGGTTCTATCGAAAATTGACATCATACCCCACATAGATTTTGACACGGAAAAATGCAGGGAACGGAGCTACAATGTAAATCCGAAGGCGAGATTTTTCACAGTGTCCGCAAAAACAGGCGAAGGACTGCAAAAATGGTTTGAATGGGTAAAATGGGCGGCAAATTCGCCGAAATAATTATACATTTGCTTGACAATTTTTGTGGAAATAAATATTTTAGCAACTCATTTTTCAAATAAACAAGGAGGACAAAGGTGGCGGAAAAATCGTACGGACCCGATTTAATTCGAAACATAGCACTTCTTTCTCACGGAGGCGTCGGCAAAACAACACTTACGGAAGCAATGCTCTTTGGAGCAGGAGTTATCAAACGGATGGGGTCTGTCGAAGATGGCACCACTGTGAGCGATTACAGACAGTCCGAAATCGAGCGAAAAAGTTCCGTCAATCTTTCAGTTATGCACATTCCCGCCGGGGATGTGAAGATAAATATCATCGATACGCCGGGGTATGCGGATTTCGTAGGCGATGTGTTTTCCGCACTTCGGGTGGTTGAAGGAACAATTTTGCTCGTTTCCGCTCAGGCGAGCGTTGAGGTTGGAACACAACAGGCGTGGGGTTATATAGAAGGAAAACCGACCATATTGTTCGTAAACCGAATGGACAGGGAAAACGCCGACTTCGACAAAGCAATTGCCGATATGCGCGAGGCGTTTGGCGATTCAGTGGTTCCATTTGCACTGCCAATAGGCGCAGCAGAGAGTTTCGTCGGCGTCGTCGATGTTCTTTCCCAAAAAGCATACAAATACGAACGAGGCGGAGCCGGTAGGGGAGAACCTATCGACATTCCCGCAGAATTGAAGGATAAGGTTGACGAAATCTATACCACACTTGTTGAGCGCGCCGCCGAATCGGATGATGCGCTTATGGAAAAATACTTTGAGCAGGGCGAACTTTCGCAGGAAGAAATTTCTCGGGGTCTTGCGGCAAGCGTTGCTGCTGGAACGCTTCATCCCGTCTTCGTCGGTTCAGCCGCCGAGAATATGGGAATTGATATCCTGATAAACGCAGTGGTGAATTTAATCCCATCGCCGGCAAAAGCAGGTTCGGTAAAGGGAGCTAAATCTCCGGGTGGTGAGCTTGAAATCGAAAGAAAACCATCTGTGGATGAGCCGTTCTCGGCTCTCGTATTCAAGCTCGTCACGGAACCGCATGTGGGCGATTTGACATTTTTCCGCGTGTATTCTGGAAAGGTCGCCGCCGGCGACGATGTCCAGAACTCGACACAGCAGTCAGGAGAAAGAATTGGACAGCTTTTCGTGACAAACGGCAAGAACCGCGAGGACATTCCCGAGCTTCGGGCTGGAGACATCGGCGTTACCGTGAAACTGCGGAACACCAAGACCGGCGATACATTATGCTCGAAGAAGGACATAATCGTCTTCCCGCCGATAGAATTTCCAAAGCCGCTCGTCGCAGAAGCAGTTTCAGCCAAAAATAAGGGCGAAGAGGATAAAATCGCTCAGGGGCTTGCCCGACTTCACGATGAAGACCCGACATTTTTCTTCGAAGTGGACCCAGAACTACGGCAGACGCTCGTATATGGTCAGGGAGAACTTCACCTCGAAATGGTCGTCCAGAAACTTCGCGACAGGTTCAAAGTTGAGGTGGAACTGAAAAAGCCGAGAATCCCATACCGCGAGACAATCACCAGACAGGCGACAAAGCGATACAGACACAAGAAACAGACAGGTGGCGCGGGGGAATTTGCAGAAATCGAGATGCGGCTTGAACCGCTCGAGCGGGGCGAAGGATTTGACTATGTGTGGGACATCTTCGGCGGAGCAATATCTTCGGGATTTCAGGGCTCCATTGAAAAAGGAATAAAGCAGGCAATGAGCGAAGGCGTCATCGCCGGGTATCCTGTGGTAGATTTGCGCGCCGTCATCGTGGATGGGAAGGAGCATCCCGTCGATTCAAAGGATGTCGCCTTTCAAAAATGCGCCAGAGAGGTGTTCCGTCAGGCTTTCACAGATGCGGGACCAATTATACTCGAACCGATACTCGACCTCGAGGTAGTCGTTCCCGAAGAATTCACCGGCGATGTTATGGGCGATATTTCGAGCAGGCGCGGGAAAATCCTCGGAATGGAACCTGTGGGCAAAAATCTTCAAAAAATTATCGCAAAAGTCCCACAGGCAGAACTGTATAAATACAGCACCATTCTTCGTTCAATGACACAGGGTAGAGGCTGGTTCTCACAGGAATTTTCGCACTATGAAACGCTTCCAAAGGAAATCGCAGACAGGGTAATCGCGGAATCGAAGAAAGAAGAAGAATAATTCCTTCCACAAAAAACACTTATTCACCTGGCGGGAGAATTTTCTCTGATAAAAAATTCTCCCGCATAGAATTATGTCGCTCAAGAAATCAAAAATCCCGGTTCTCGTGGGGCTATCAGGCGGAGTGGACAGCGCGGCTTCTCTACATCTCCTCAAACAGCGCGGATACAATGTCGTCGGAGTTACATTCAAGTTGTGGGAATTTTCTTCCACAAAGGCGCGCAAAAACAATTTATGCTGTTCAATCGAAGGCATATCTGCGGCAAAAGAACTGTGCAAGAAACTCGAATGCGAATACATTTTAAGGGATGTTTCGGAAAAATTTTTCGATGAAATAGTGCAGAATTTTTTGCAGGAATATCGCCGTGGACGAACGCCATCGCCCTGTATCCTCTGCAATCCGCAGATAAAATGGAAAAATCTGATTGCTCTGGCGAATGAACTCGGCATAGAATTCGTTGCGACAGGACACTTCGCACGGACTTTCTATTCCCCTGTGTCCATCGGCGAGAGAAATCTCCTCCGCGGGGCGGACACCGAAAAGGACCAATCGTATTTTCTATATCGCCTGTCCGCCGATGAACTTTCCAGAACAATTTTTCCCGTTGGGCATCTGCGCAAATCCGAAACGAGAAGGATAGCCCGTTATTTCAATCTTCCAGTATCATCGCCGCGGGAAAGTCAGGAACTGTGCTTTCTCCCCGATGGCGATGTGCAGAATTTTTTAAAAAGATATCTTCCCGAGGGAATACAATCGGGGAAGATAGTGGATACATCGGGGAAAACTGTCGGCGAACACAGAGGAATTGCGCTCTATACAATTGGTCAGCGCAGCGGTCTCGGCGGCGGATTTTCCCAACCTATGTATGTGAAAAAGATAATCTCTGAAGAAAATACCATTGTCATCGGCACCGCCGACGAGATTCTATCGTCGCACTTCACAGTCGAAAATCTGGTGTGGCATCGTCAAATGGACGAAGAATTTTTCTGCACAGTGAGAATTCGCCACAGACACAACGATGCACCAGCGCGAGTAGCTGTCAGAGGAAAACGCGCCGAAGTTTTTTTAAAAAAACCTCAACGCGCGATAGCACCAGGACAATCGGCGGTTTTCTACGATAGATTTGCCGTCATCGGCGGCGGAATTATCGCAGAAGTGATTGATTAAACTATGTCCTGCCCTTCAGCGAACTGCCATTAAAAAACAATCATCTATTTGAGAAAGATAATCTTTCGGGTTGCAACGACGGGAATGACATCACTAACAGCGGATGCGAAGTAAACTCCAGATGGCAAATTTTCGTCAGAAGCATCCCATCTCACGATGCCATCGCCAGAGAGGGCAGAAAATCTTTTCACAGTTCTGCCCGACGCATCCTTTATCAAAATTTCGCCCTCACCTGGAATTGAATACGACAGTTGAACCGTGCTGTTAAACGGCGATGGATGTGCGGAAAGGTCTAACAATTCCCCGTTCGGCAGCAAATAAGCAGGTTCTTCCACTCCGGATTCCCTGTGAGTTACGCACGCAAAGGCAACTATATTATACTCTCCGCCGTATAATTCTGAGAGAGGATAGAAATATCCCGCATAGTCCAGATAGTAATTTCGCTCCTCCGAGGAACCTGTGCCATCATCGACGACAAGTGAAATATAGTCATCATACATAGGGTCGCCAACAAGCCAGGTGAATACATAAAAATCTCCCGAATATTCTGAATTCCAATCAATCCCCAGAAGTGGATAGGACATAGTATCGCCGTAAACAGCATACCATATATCATCATTTGGAATTGTCGTATTTGCCAATCCTGTTATAGAAACATCATAAATTCCGATATACATATCGTATAAAGTCCATACATCGTATATGAAGAAATATACGGACGCTACATTATATCCACCAGAGGGAATAGTGAACTTAACACCATATCCGTATGCTTCGTAGGATGGGTCTAATTCGGGCATATTTAAGTAATAATATGCTTCTGCGTCGTCGTTCCAGTAATAGATGAAATCCCCCGTCCAGACGCTATCGCCACCAGTTCCCTCACAGTCTTCTCCGAGTTCAACATAGGCAAATGCGTTTTTAATTCCGCACTCGATATCATCCCAATCTGGTGAACTTCCATATATATCTTCTGCGGCGCGGAGAACACCATCCCGTCCATCCATAAAATCGGAACTGTTCGTCAGGTAAGTCGTCAGAGAACGATACCATATACGATATGCATCATCCCGCGACAGGTGTGGTTCATCATCCACCATCTTCACAAATGCAAGGCAGGGAATCGACATATTTATGTGAACGCCGCCCCAATCGCCTTCGGCATTATCGGGAAGATAATTAAATTCGCTCATCGTGGCAGGCAGGTCTGCCCTGTGTGGGTCATCCATATACCTGAGTGCGTCGCCTGGCGTGGAAGGCGTATAAATATCTTCACCGATGAGCCAATCTGGGTCGAACACCGATGCAGCAATGTCGGAATACGCTTCGTTGAGAGCGCCGGGTTGATTGTGGTATATCAAATTTGCCTCCGTTTCGGTCACAGCGTGCTGAAACTCGTGGCAGCACACATCAAAACCACCGGTTAAAACGCTGAAATGCGTGCCATCGCCATCGCCGAAGCAGAAAATATTATTTTCACCGCCAGCCCAAAACGCATTATTATAATTGCTGCCGAAATGACAACCCGTTCTAATCGTCATTCCTGCATTGTCCCAGCTGTTGCGGCCGACGAGGTCATAATAGAAATCGTATATCTCGCTGTAAACATAGCTCAAATCCACATAGGACGGGTCAGAAACCGTGGTGGACGGCGATGTCGCCAGGGAAAAACTTTCCTCAGTGTGCCCGAAATCAGTTGTGGCAATAACACCGTCCAGTTCGCTAAAAGGGGGCGAATACATCGCTTTCGTGGCGTCGACAAGATAATATGTTCCGCCGCTTTGATATAGATGAAGATTTCTCGTCGTTCCGTGCGAATCCGTTCCGCTTCCATCAACAGGACCATCATATCGTATCGTCGGAAGACGATAGAGTATTTCGCCAGAATTCGCATCGACAAAATATTCCCAGCCATTCGTCAACTTTTCACCCTGTATTTTTATGTGCCAGGCGAGCTTAAAATTTTTGCCGTCAGCAGTGTAAATCATCAAATCACTTTTTGCACTTTTCACCGGGCTGCCGCCGCTATCGATGTAATGCTGCTCGGCAGAATGAATTCCGTCCTGCTCCGAAATTACAGGCTCAACAGCAATTTCAGGACTCGGATAATAACTGCCGTTCACATAATATATCGCACCGTTAGATTTGAGATGAATGCCTATCTGCGCGCCCCATACTGGAATTCCCTGCCATACCTGATTGAATTTTATGTGTATATAACCGAGTTCGTCCGAAAACCGCCTGTCCAGAACAAATTCCTGTCGGGGATTTTTAACATTCAGAAGAGAAGAATATTTATCCATAAAATTGTATGCAATTTCGAGGGGGTCTTCCTGAGAAGGGTCTGTCAAATTTCCATTTATCGTCGCAACGCAGCCAGTGTTTTCGTCGAAACGAATCTCTACTTCAGGGTCGCGATTGCGAAGTTCCATCATAGCCTTCATTCTATCGAGCCGCTGTTTGCCCGCATCATCAACAGGCTTGAGACCTCCGCCGCCAGAAAAAGCCGACGCAGAAACGACAAACACCGCAATCAAAAACAACACAAACCATCTTTGCATAATAGCACCTCCTATACAAGTTAATTTTAACATTTTAAAAATAAAATTGTTAAATAAATTGTCAAACTTTATTTATAGTCTAAAAATTCAGGTATCTGTTATATCAATAATGACTTGACTTTTTCACAATAATGAATTTTTTAGAAAACGCTTCTTCAAAATAACACTTTGACTTAGAAGGCTGATACGATGGTTGATGTTCAGCAGGAACGCCCGCTATATGAAATGCCCGTGAATATGGTCGGCATTCGCGGGCTGAAATATCCGATACGCGTCCTCGACAGAGCGAACGAATTTCAGGAGACCGTTGCGGAAATATCTATGTTTGTTGATTTGCCGAAACACTTTCGCGGCACTCATATGAGCCGCTTCGTCGAGGTGCTGAACAAATACCGCAGCGAAATCGCATATAAAGAATTGCGTCCCATACTCACGGAAATGAAACAGACCTTCGACGCCAGATGTGCTCACCTATCGATGAAATTCCCATATTTCATTATGAAGGAAGCACCCGTCTCAAAATCGCCATCATTTATGCAATATAGCGCATTTTTTGAAGCACGACTGCGAGATGATTTTGTGTTCGAACTCGGCGTAATTGTGCCCGTATCGACGGTCTGTCCCTGTTCAAAGGAAATATCTGAGCGAGGCGCTCACAACCAGCGCGCAGAAATAACAATCAAAGTGCGGTTCAAAAAATTCATCTGGCTCGAAGAATTGATAGAATATGCGGAATCCTCGGCGAGCGCGCCACTATATTCGATGTTGAAACGCCCCGACGAAAAATACATCACCGAAACTGCATACGATAATCCTCGCTTTGTGGAAGATGTAGTCCGCGCGGCAGCACAAAAACTCATCGACGACGACAGAATCACATACTTCAAGGTCGAAGCAGAAAGCGCAGAATCCATCCACAATCACAACGCATACGCTATGATTGAAAGGACAAAATAATTTTTCATCATATTGTTGCTTCACCTTATCAACACCACACGTTTCGTAATAGTTTGATTGCCCATCGTCGCACTAATTAGATATATTCCCGATGCGATTGATTTGTCGGGTTGCCAGATGAATGTGCGGGATGTAGGAGACATCTCCCGATGTCGATTATCACGGTCGGGAGACCGTTCCCACACAGCATTCCCCCTTATATCGTATATCGCAATCTTTGTAGGGGTTTGGCATGCCAAACCCCTACCGTCAGAAACCGTTATTTCCACCGACGAATTGAAAGGATTCGGAAACGCGGCGATTGAAAACGCTTCCGGCACATTTCGATTTTCTCTTATTCCTACCGTATCTTCTGGGTTTAGTGTCATTCTTGGAACAACATAAGCTGCCCAATATTTAGTAGTGTCCATTTCCACAGTATCTGTTTTCTCCCAAACATGGCCATCATATTCTCTCCTTACTTTAACAACTAAACTATCACCATGTCTTGGTGGATTTTCAAATTCTAAGTTTGAAATATGCATTGAATATCCTGGCTCAGATACATAGATTTGTAACATAGAATCTATAGGATTGTCAAGTCTTTTAACAGAAAAAGAAAAGTCACCTGAACCTGGTATTCCTACCCCCGTTAAATCTTGGGGTTTTTTCATATCAATCATAATATTATGTTCTCCACCAGAATCTGTTGGTGCAACATCTGGAAACTGACCAACTTCTGGATAATCTGGATTTTTGATTTTAATCCATGCACCAGTTAAAGAACTAACACCCTCAAAATATGCAACACTATCATCTTCACAAGGCAAAGGATCCATGTTTAGGTCGTTATAAGAACAAGAAGCAGGGGGTAGAGTTTCAGGTGGACCTCTAATTGGGCAATTTAAAGTATCTCTACCAGTTGACAACCAAGCTTTTAAATTTTCACCAATCATTTCATCTCCTAATTGCGAAGGTCTAACTACTCCGCCAACAGTAGCTCCATAATTAATGCCTGCTAAAGCAATTATTGTCGCAATTAATGTTTTTAAACCCATCACATTAACAGGCATTACATAGGAGATTGCTTTATGTATGGAAGAGATACATATTGTAATAAAGAAGATTATATATCCTATCACGCTATGCGATTTAATTGAAATATCGGGTGTTTCTAATGAACTTGCTTCATCAGTTATAGGAGCGCCGTTCCCATTTACCCATCGAGGATATTGCGGCGAAAAATGCTTGATTATCTTTTGCACACGGGGGAACTTTATGCCGAATAATGTCCTGACATATCTGCGAATGAAATACACGCCCGCGGGAAGATCGGAGATGTCGAGCTTTATGTTTTTCCCTCTATCTTTCGGAGCAAATACTCTTCTTATTATCTTGCCCTTTTCGTCGATAACATCGAGCGGTGTCCCCGCGGGAACACGATGCAAATCTATGTCGATTACGAAGCGGTTTTTAGCAATATCCCTCGCAGATATAGGATGTTTCATTCGCCTTTCTATTCGATTTCTCGGATGAAATCTCGGCTTGCCTATCGTTCCAAGATTACCTCCACCACCTGGCATAATGCACCTCGCTTCTTTGTATTATTATCTCGTATTAAATTATACGAATTTGGGAATTAATTTCAAGTGATGTTTTCGCTACGAAAAAAAACGAGCGATTGAAATCGCTCGCTGAATTCCTGATAAATCCGATTTCAAATCGGCTTTAATTTTATTCTATTTCAAATACACGATTCTCTGTGAATTCCCGTTGTAATTTGGTCAAAAATATTTCCAATGAGGTCTTAATCCCCCGATATTATGCCGAACAGTGCGAAATCGAGCTGTATTGATGACAATTCTTTCAACTATATTGTGTTTTTATCATTTCCCATAATTTTTAAAAAGTCCAACTTTATCACCGAGAAAACTGAGAACATCGGTGTAATATTCAACATTTTTGTATATCGGTGCACCGGCGCCGTGTCCTGCTCTGGACTCGACATATAGTAAAAACTCTCCGCTTTGGTTTTCGAGCGATTGCATCGCAGCCGCCATTTTCATCGCGTGCATAGGATGAACTCTGCCATCGAATTCCGCCGTTCTGAAAAGTGTCGGAGGATATTTCTTATCGGGGTCTATATTGTGATATGGCGAATATTTATATAGATACTCGAAATCGTCCTCTTTATCTGGGTCGCCATATTCAGATGTCCATATATGAGCGACACCGAACTTGTGAAATCTTATCATATCGAGCAATGGGACTGTGCAGGCTATCGCTCCGAAAACCTCGGGTGACTGCGTCAGAGCTGCGCCCATCAATAAACCTCCATTGCTGCCGCCATATATAGCGAGTTTTTTAGAATTTGTATATTTTTCTGAAATCAGAAATTTCCCAGCGTATATGAAATCGTCGAAAACATTCTGCTTGTTC
>JAGHAI010000058.1 GCA_021161555.1 bacterium | reverse complement strand
GTGAATGCGTTGATATAGTCTTTGCGACGAGCGAAAATATGCCGCCAGGTCAATATGATATGACGCTCGGCATCCAGATTGGCAACGAAGACGGCATCTGGACGGATTTCCTGAACTATCCTGTTACTATAAATATTTCCCGCTCGCTCGTCCGCGGATGGAACATAATCTCTGTTCCTGTTGTTGCAAATCCGAACAATGTGTTTGTGCAATTTTCGGACGATATCGTTCCCTTCTATAATGACCCACCGAGTTCCTACATTTATGCCTGGAATGCCGAACACGGGCTTTACATCACCCCTGATGTTTTCGAAAGAGGCAGAGGATATTATCTGTTCTCCCCGTATGAAGATATGCACATAGATGTTTCCGGCGTGCCATATTATACCTCCTATACGATGACGCTGTCCTACTATGCAGGAGCAACACTGCCTGGCTGGCATCTCGTCGGGAATCCTGTGAATGCGGAAATCGACTGGGATGCCATTACCTCTGACCCATCTTTCAGCGGGTTATTCCCGATATATTACACACTCACCGCTGGCGGCTGGGCAACATACTCACCAGGCTTCCCCGCAGGCGCCGGAAGATACATAGACCCCTATGTCGGTTTCTATGTTCTCGTTCAGCCCGGTATGACTGGAACTCTCCCTGTTAACCTGGGCAGCATAGTTCACGCAAAGGCTTTTGAAAAGGTCGCATCGCCATCTGCACTACCCGACTTTGCACTGAGAGTTTCTGTGATGACAGCAGATTATGTTGACAAATGGAACTACATCGCCACTCGATACGGCGCAAATGATGACTTTGACGGTGAATTTGATGCCGCAATGCCGCCTTCTCCTCCGGGGATGACCGAAATCGCCGCACTGAAATGCGATGGAGTTGACCTCAAGCGCGACATAAAGTCCGAGATGACCGACGGCGATGTGAAAACCTGGACACTGCACATATCAGGTGTGGAAAACGGACAGGATGTTGTGATTTCCTGGCCTCTTGACCACACGCCCGACTATAACGATATATCCCTCGGAATGAACCAGATTTATGGCGGATACGACTTCGACCTATTTGATGCACGAACCGGCGAACACATCGATATGAGAAGCACCGGATTCTACTCCTTCACATACGACGGACCGAGAGACCTGATAATTACGGTTTCAGCAAATGCTCTCGGAACGGAAGCGAACGGAAAATTGCCTGAAAAATTCTCCCTCGCTGCGAATGTGCCGAACCCGTTCAATGCTTCTACTGACATCACATTTGCGCTTCCCGTCAAGTCCAATGTCACCCTTGAGGTGATGGATGTGTCAGGTCGCGTGATAAAGACACTCGTGGACGGTGAGATTGAGAGCGGAATACACACAATTAGATGGAACGGAACAGACAATACCGGTGCAGAAGTTTCTTCTGGCGTGTATTTCTATCGTCTGCGGACGGATGCATACAGCGAAACCAGAAAGATGATGCTGGTAAAATAACACATAGAACAAATAACGATAAACAGGCGCCACTCCACTCGAGGTGGCGCTTTTTTTGCACAGGCATAATTATCTAAATTTATTCTGTCTGTGTAAAGCAGATGCTGAACAATTAAAAAAATGTTGACAGAATAGGAAAATTAAAATATTTTTTTCAAACCCCAAAATGAAAACAAGGAGGCATTATGGCAGTAGAAGCAAGAGTGAAAGAACTGATAGTGGAAAAACTTGGCGTTAGCGAAGACCAGATAACCCCCGAAGCGCACTTCATAGATGACCTCGGTGCAGATTCTCTCGATACGGTTGAACTGGTGATGGCTCTTGAAGAGGAATTTGACATCGAAATACCCGATGAAGATGCGGAGAAGTTGGTCACGGTGGGCGCTGCTGTCGATTATCTTGAGAAGAAACTTTCGGAAAAGTAATAAAATGGCACGAAGAGTTGTAATCAGCGGGGTCGGTGCTGTGACTCCAGTTGGCAACGACCCCGATACATTCTGGAAAAATTTATTGTCGGGCGTCAGTGGAGCAGGACCATTGACGCGCTTCGACGATTATGAATTTCCTTCTCAAATTGCCGCCGAAGTTAAGGATTTTGACCCCTCTAACTACATCGATGGCAAAGAAGCGCGCAGGATTGACCTGTTTGCGCAGTATGCAATTGTTGCGTCCGCTCAAGCCTGCGAACAGGCTAAAATCGAAAAAAATTCCATTGACCCACAGCGCGCCGGTGTTCTCATCGGTTCTGGCATCGGCGGAATAACGACTCTATTGACCAACTATCGAACATTGCTCGAAAGAGGACCGAGACGGGTCAGCCCATTCGTCATACCGATGATGATACCGGACATTGCTTCTGCACTTGTTTCCATAAGATACAATATGCGTGGACCGAACTTCACGACAGTTAGTGCCTGTGCTTCTGGAGCGCACGCTATTGGCGAATCGTTCAGAATGGTCAGGGATGGTGTTGCCGATTTGATGATTACTGGCGGAGCGGAAGCGCCTTTACATCCGCTTGCGTATGCGGGCTTTTGCGCTGCAAAGGCGCTGACAACCAGGAATGATGACCCGAAACGAGCATCCCGACCATTCGATAGGGATAGAGACGGCTTTCTTATGGCGGAAGGCGCTGGCATTCTTATACTTGAAGAACTCGAAAGTGCAAAAAAGCGAGGAGCCCCAATACTGGCGGAAGTCATCGGATATGCTTCCACTGGCGATGCCTTTCACATAACGGCGCCTCACGAAGATGGAACTGGCGCGGCGGAATCTATGAAAAAGGCTCTCGAAGACGCCAAAATAAAACCCGAAGATGTGGATTACATAAACACACACGGCACATCTACACCCGCTGGCGATATTGGCGAGTGCAAGGCGATTGTTCAGGTATTCGGCAGGGGAAAGGAAAAGCCGTTGATAAATTCCACTAAATCTATGATTGGGCATACGCTCGGTGCAGCGGGCGGCGTGGAACTTGTCGCGACCGCATTATCGCTGAAATCGGGATGGATACATCCTTCGATAAACATCGAAAATTTTGACGAAGCCTGTGGTGGGTTGGCAATTGTGCAGGAAAAGGTTGAAGCAAAGCCAAAAATCGCGATATCAAATTCCTTTGGCTTTGGCGGGCACAACGCGACAATTGTCCTTAAAAAATGGGAAAACGAATAATAGAATTGACATTCGTCAATCGAAGAACACCCGAATTGGTTCGGGTGTTTTTTGTATGAGGGAAAATTATCCCTCTGTGAAAAAATTCTTTTATTTGACAGATAGTTAAATCAATGTAATTTAGTAATGAATTTTTTGAAAATAGCATATATATCGTATTACGATTTTTCACTGGACACTGCGGCGACCGAACATATAATCCAGACTGTGGAAGGATTGTCCCGATTGGGGCATAAAATATGGCTCTTTGCACCATCTTTTGGAAGGAGAGAATTTTCGGCGAACATCCAGGCGATTCCCGTGCCTCGTTCAAATGTGCTTTTATTTGACAGTGCTGTTGTGCGCGCTTTGAGAAAAAGCGAAGTGGAATTTGATATTGTATATCTCCGCGATTATATGGGAGCGTCTCGTGCGGTGAAATATGCGGTTGAAAATAATTTTCCGCTCGTTATAGAGCATAACGGATTGGTGTATGCGGAGACGCCGCTGATCAGTTCAATAACGCAGAAAATTCTGCTCTGGCTCGACGACCGTTCGAGATTGAAAAGACGATTGCTGAAAGCAGATATTAACATAGTTGTCACGGAAGAAATTGGAAAGTTCTTTGTAAAAAAATTCGGCATAGCACGGGAAAAATTGGTTCACATTCCGAACGGCGTGGATATTGCAAGGTTTAAACCCTGCGATGACAAAACGGCGCTTCGGAAAAAATTGGGATTAAATCCCCCCGATGCGTTCTGGCTTGGATATATCGGCTCGATGTATCCCTGGCATATACTCGATGTTGTGATTTTGGCATTCGAACAAATAGCAAAAAGGCGAAACGATGTCAGATTGTTCATTGGGGGCAGAGGTCAG
This sequence comes from bacterium, assembly GCA_021161555.1. Lineage (GTDB taxonomy): Bacteria > UBP14 > UBA6098 > B30-G16 > B30-G16 > JAGHAI01. The sequence continues at coordinate 1,847 of JAGHAI010000058.1, read as the reverse complement.
GAATTGGAGAAAATCACTGCCCTTATAAATCGCAGCGACTTCAAGAATTATATATATTTAAAATCTCCGCTGCCGATTGAGGAAAGCGATTTGTATATTTCATCAATGGATGTGAACATTGCGTTAATGTCGCCGTCTGTTGCGCCGTATTGCTGGCAGGTTAAGGTAAATCACAGCGGCGCCTGTGGCGTGCCGAGCGTTATAACATACGACAAGCAGTTTAAAAAATTGTTCGATGCAGGAGTGGCCGTTCCTGCGAAAGAACTTTCTCCTGTGGGCGTAGCGAAAACCTTTGAAGAACTGCTCGACAGAAAAAAACTGAACGAAATGAGCGTGAAGATGCGAAGTTTTGTGGAGAAAAATCTTTCCTGGGATAAAATCGTTGAAGAAATTGAAAAAGTGATAAAATCTGCCATAAGGAGGAGAAAAATTGGGCAAAATTGACTACATCAGCGACAGTGATTTCAATGATAAGGTATTGAAATCAGAACTGCCTGTTCTTGTGGATTTTTTTGCGGATTGGTGTGCGCCCTGCAAGATGATGGAACCGTGGGTTGAGCAAGTTGCCGAAGAATTCGTGGGTAAATTGCAGGTGTATAAAGTCAATGTGGATGAAAATCCGCTTGCCGCCGCGTCCTATCAGGTGATGAGCATACCGACATTGTTGATATTTAAGAATGGTGCGCCTGCAACATCTATCGTTGGTGCTGTGCCATATAAGACACTTGTCGAAAAGATAAATTCCGTTCTGGAGGAAGTATGATTAAGAAGTTTCTGCTGGTGATGATGTTTGCTATCCTGCTCGGTGGATGTGGCAAATCTTCCGATGATGCACGGACTACAAATAATGCGAACACAACTAATGCGGGGAATAGGTCTGTGAGTGGCGTTGCTCGAAAGGGCGCAAAAATGCCCAATTTTTCGCTCAAAACCATCGATGGCGATGTGATTAAAATATCTGATTTACGAGGCAAAGCTGTAATTATCGACCTGTGGGCAACCTGGTGCGCTCCCTGCAAACGAGAAATTCCAGGATTTATAAATATTGTCAGGAAATATTCTGCCGATGATGTAGCAATAATTGGAATTAGTATGGACAACCGAATTTCGCCGTCGCAGTTGAAGGGATTTGCTCAGCAGATGGGAATGAATTATCCTGTGGCGATGTTGATGGAAAATCGGTCAATTATGTCGATTTTCGCCGATGTGCGCAGTATTCCGACCACATACATCGTCGATACTGACGGCAATATAGTTGACAGGGTCGTCGGGATGGCGCCGCAGAGCTATTTTGAAAGTAGAATACAGAATATATTGAAAAATCGTTCCGCCAAGCAGGAGGTGTGATTGGAAAACGGAGCTGAAAAAAATATGATAATCATATTGAACTGATTCGGGCAAAGGGGCTGACACTTCTTGCCAAAGCCGATTCTGGACACTGGATAACTTTCGACGCTCACGAAACGGTCGGCGGGAACGATGCGGCAATAAGACCGTTCGAGACATTTCTCTCATCCCTCGCAGGATGCACTGCTATGGATGTGCTGTCGATATTGAATAAAATGAGAGTGAAGGTCGCCGATTTTAAGATGAACTTGTTCGTGAACAGGGCAGAACAGCATCCCAAAATTCCCACCGAAGTTTTAATAGAATATTTATTCGTCGGCGATGATATCCCCGATGACAAAGTTGAAAAGGCAATCAAACTTTCGCAGGACAAGTATTGTTCTGTATCGGCGGTCGTGAAGAAGGCGGGCATTCCGATAAATTGGTACTACAAAATCGTTTCCGAAGCGGATGAATGATTTTTTCATTTTCCGCGCGAACTTTCATCTATTAGAAATAGG
>JAGHAI010000124.1 GCA_021161555.1 bacterium | reverse complement strand
GCGTAGAGCATACGGAATAAAAGATTTACAATACCTGAAATTGCTCGCTATCGACGCATTCTATTAACCAACTTTTTCTAACAAGAACCAAAAATATTATGGAGGATAGCGATGAAGGACATATTAAAACTGGGTTTAACGCTTATGATATATGCTGCTGTTGCAGGTTTACTGCTCGGTTTTATCTACACGAAGACGAAGCCGAAGATAGATGAACAGGCAAAGATGGAGAAGGAACAGGCGATAAAAGAAGTTATGCCTGCTGGTGCCGCAGTGATTGTGGAGGATACTCTTTCTGATGGAATGATTATATCGGTCGGGTATTCCGACGAGACGAAGACAAAGCCAGTTGGTTATGCGGCTATGGCTTATGGCGTTGGATTTTCATCTACTATAAAGACTATGGTTGGATTGACGACTGATTTTAAGGTAAATGCAATAAAGGTAATTTCACAGTCCGAAACGCCTGGGCTGGGGACTCACACGCAGGATGAATGGTTCAAATTGCAATTTGCCAACAAAACCGTTGATGAGTTGCTAGTAGATAAGGACGGTGGAACGATAAAGGCAATTACAGGTGCAACTATTTCAACGCGAGCTGTAACTAATTCAATAAAAGAGCTGATTTTGAAATTAAAGTCAATTGAAAATGAGCTGCCGCATTATGATGCGCAAGCTGTGGCAGATTCTTCTATTTAATACGAATGAACAATATGCTGATAAAGGAGAGGTGATTTTATGATAAAGGAATTTACGAAGGGCATAATTAAGGAAAACCCTGTTCTTGTTCTGGCGCTGGGGCTTTGTCCTGCGCTGGCGACATCCACGACGGCTTACAATGGAATTGGAATGGGCATCGCTGCTTCATTTGTGCTTGTTATGTCGAACATTATCGTATCTGCCATCAAGAAAACTGTGCCGTCGAGAATCAGAATTCCTATTTTCATAACTGTTATAGCCACCTTTGTGACCATTGTTAAACTCGTGATGGCTGCCTACACCCCCGGTTTATCAAAACAACTTGGTATTTTCATTCCGTTGATTGTTGTTAATTGTATAATTCTCGGCAGAGCGGAAGCATTTGCGAGCAAGAACGGAATTTTGAAGTCCGCGCTGGATGGTCTGGGGATGGGGCTTGGCTTTGCAATTGTGTTGTTTGTTGTAGGGTCAATCAGAGAAATTCTGGGGAGCGGGACTATTACGCTTGGTTTTCCAATGTTGTTTGGTCCTGTCAATGTGAGTATTTTTGGAAGCGGATATAATCCTGCTTTGCTTATGATTTTGCCGCCAGGTGGATTTTTGACATTGGGACTGTTTATGTGGTTAAAACAGCTTGTGATGAAGGAGAATGGGTAGAAATGGACTTTGATGAGAGTATGGCGAAGGCACTGGAGCTAATTGCCGAGGCAGAAAAGCTAATATACGATGGCAATTATGGTGAGGGTGTGGTTCTCGTTCAAAATGCTGTTGAGAGTGCGGTAAAAGCGCTTGAAGGTAAGTATAAAGCTGGAGCTTTAGGTAAAGATTTGATGGAAAAATTTGCGCGTTTCACGGATGACGCTGAAATATTAAATTCGGCAAAGGTTATAGATGATTTTTTCAGCACAACTTTATATCCGGTTGGGTTTGATACGGGAACGGAAGAGTATGATATATCGCAGGGCAAGGCGCTGTTAGCCTTTAAATATGGGAAATATTTGATAGATTTTGTTCAGAGCAGAATATCGCAGGAGGATTAAAGATGCATATCGGTTCGTTGGTTGCACTTTCAATCAGTGCTATATTTATCAATAATTTCGTTCTGTCGAGGTTTTTGGGATTGTGTCCATTTATGGGTGTATCGAAGAAGACGGAGACGGCGATGGGAATGGGTATGGCGGTTATATTTGTTATGACTATGTCGTCCGCAATAACCTGGCTTATATGGACTTTTTTCCTGCTTCCCACCAATTCAAATGTGCTGTATTTGATATTTAAGCTATTCAAAAGTGATGTCGTTCCTGCTCAATTCGATTTTTCCTATCTGGAAACTATAGCGTTTATTCTCGTTATTGCTTCATTTGTTCAATTTATTGAAATGGTTATTCAAAAAACTGCGCCGTCTCTTTATGAGGCGCTCGGTATTTATCTGCCTTTGATAACGACAAATTGCGCTGTTCTCGGCGTTGCGGAACTCAACACTATGTCGATGAATTTAAATTTCTTAGAAAGTATTATCCACGGATTTTCAGCAGGAATTGGTTTTACCATTGCGTTGCTGCTGATGAGTGGGATAAGGGAGAGATTGGAACTGGCAGATATTCCAAAGCCAATGCGCGGATTGCCTATAACTTTTATAACGGCGGCGCTTATGTCAATTGCATTTCTGGGATTTTCAGGGTTGAAATTTTAAGTATAATTTCACAAAATAGGAGTATTAAAGATGGATTATGCAATAATAGGTGCATTGCTTGAATTGGGCTTTTTCGGTTTGTTATTTGGAATAGGGCTTGCTCTTGCGGCGAAAAAGTTCGCCGTGGAAGTGGACCCTCGAGTCGAGATGGTTATGGAAGTTCTGCCCAATGCGAACTGCGGTGCGTGTGGATATCCTGGTTGTTCGGGATTTGCTAAAGCGGTTGTTGCAGGAGAAGCTCCTGTTTCGGGATGTATTCCCGGTGGAAGTGAAGTTACGGAAAAAATTGGAAAAATTCTCGGTGTTTCCGCCGAAGCGAAGGAACCGCTGGTGGCGGTGGTTAAGTGTAATGGCGGTGTTAGAGCGAAGGATAAATTTCTGTATGACGGCATAGCAGATTGTCGTGCTGCATATCTTGTGGGCGATGGACTGAAGATGTGTTCCTATGGCTGTCTTGGTTTCGGCACCTGCGTCGATGCCTGTCCATTCGATTCTTTATCTATGGGACCTGATGGACTGCCTGTGAACGATTTTGAAAAGTGCACTGGCTGCGGAATTTGTGTGGATGTGTGTCCAACAGGTGTTATGCAGTTAGTGCCTAAAAATAAGCCCATATATGTCGCCTGTAATTCAAGGGATAAAGGTGCTTTTGTGCGCAAAGCCTGCCAGTCGGGGTGTATCGCCTGTATGTTGTGCGAAAAGCACTGTGATTTCGATGCGATTCACATTAAGGAAAATCTTGCGAGCATAGATTTTGATAAATGTAAGTTATGTGGTGTGTGTATTGAAGTGTGTCCCACCGATACGATATTGAATAAATTCAAAAAAGTTCTTGCTGAAAATAACGGTATTCCTGCGGCTGTGGCTATCAATCCATCTGCAACTAAAAAATTATTGGAAAAGATTAAGGAAAGGAAAAAGCAGGAAGCTGCCGCAAGGGCTGGCAAGAAGGATGATAAATCTAATAATGTATCTCAAAGTCAATAATGGTGTGATGTATCATATATTATAATATTATGTCAAGGCGGGAGAAATATGAGCCATCGGCGCAGATGAACCTTACATCTATGGTTGATATATTATTTATGCTGCTTATTATAGTAATGATAACCGCGCCTATGATGCATGCGCAGGTTGACCTATCTTTGCCCAAAAGCAGCGCCGCAAGAATAACTGATGAGAGCACGGTTACTATATCTATTAAATCGAATGGAAGTGTATATATAGAAAAAAATCCCATTAGTATGAAAGAGATTGCCAGAAAGTTGTGGCAGTTGAAAAAGACAAAGAATATAACCAGCGTTTCTCTGCGTGCGGATAAGAAGGTGGATTATGGAACGGTAATGAAGGTTATAGGTTATATTAAAGAGAGCGGTATTGAGGATTTAGGTTTGGTAGCACTTCCAGAAAAATAGCGTAAACGATTGTGCTGCTGAAATAATTCTTTTATTAGAAAAGTTTACTTATTTAGATAAAATAGTAATAAATTAAAATTCAGGTCCTATCTGGAAGTGAACTTCCCAGCCGGGTTTTGTTTTATCGAATCCATATCCAAAGTCAAGCCCGAGAATGCCCATCATAGGCACGACAAATCTAACACCTAATCCTGCTGATTTCTTCAGTTCAGAAAAATTGATTTCATCGGGAGAAAGCCAGGCATTTCCGGCATCGGCAAATGCGGAAATATATAGCTGGTCCTTCATAATGGGAACTCGCAATTCAGCGGTAAGTATAAGAGCGGCTCTGCCGCCTGGCATATAACTATATGATGGTGAAGTTAACGGTATTCTTCCGCCAGCATCAGGAATCGCGGTTGAATCATATACAGGTTCAGTCCACGAAATAGGTCCGACAGACCTATCGGAATACCCGCGTATCTGCCCGTCAAAGCTGATGCCGCCGGGGAAAAGTCTTTCGCCAAACGGAACTGATTCAGGGTCGCCGAATATGTCGGTTAATATAATAAGATGACATTTGCCGACGAGCGTGAGATATTTATGTGCGGGGAAATACCAATCAGATTTAAGCCAGATTTTTTGAAATTCGATATCACCTCCGATTGGACCGCCGGATGATTCGACGCTTATTGAATTATTACTGCCGCTGGAGGCAAAAACTCGCGAGTTTCTACTATCTCTTGTTATAGTGAGCATAATAGAGGATTCCAGCTGAGGCCAATCGATTGAATTTATATCGTATGATGGTGAGGGGACATAATTGCTTGATATATCTGTATATTCAACTAATTCAAGTTTGTATCTTGAAAATACGGAGAAATATCGCGGTTTCAATAGTTTTCGCCCGATGCGAATAGCTCCGCCTGTGCGGTTTATTGTGTAATAACCTTCCCAGGTCCAGGAATTGTCATATAGGTCAAATCCCACTGATGTAGGTGTATCAAGGAACCAGGGCTCCGTGAATGATATTGAAAAATTATTTTTTAATTTTCCAAATTCATAGGATAAATCGAGCGTCCATCCTCTGCCGAGCATATTGGGCCAGCCAATTGATATATTACCCACGATTTTATCCACTGCGTTGTATCCTGCGCCAACCTGAAATCTGCCAACGGGCTTTTCCGTGACATTCAAAGTAATATCGACATCCCCGTTGGGAAGAACTGAAAAGTCGGGAACTACATCTTCAAAGTAGTTTAAATAATAGACATTTCTATAGCTAATTTGAAGAAGACTTCGCTTAAATACATCCCCCGGGTATATTACGAGTTCTCTTCTGATTACCTTTTCAAAAGTTCGTGTGTTTCCTGCAATATTTATCATATTTATGTGTGCCTGCGGTCCTTCATCTATCTTCAAAATAACGGATACACTATCCCCATCTATTTTTCGCTCTGGTTCGACGCGAGCGTGTATGTATCCAATTTCGCTGTATAGGTTATATATATTCTGCAGTGATTTATCCATCTTTTCCTGATTAAATACATCCCCGCGATGTAGTTTAACGGATGATATAATGTCTTCGTCCGATAATACAGAGTTCCCCGAGAATTCAAGATGCTTAAAATAATATCTTTTCCCCTCATCAACCCAGATTTTGATGTGCAATCCATCATCTTTCTCAATAATAGAATCCTTCACTACCTGCGCAGTGATATAACCATTTTTGTGATAATAACTTTCTATTTTGTCAATATCTTCCTGAAATTTATCGGGGTTAAATTTACCGGTTCGCAGAAAAAGCCATTTTGTTTTAGTGTCCATCTGTGAACGCAGTTTTTTGTCGCTTATATTGTTATTCCCCTCAAAAGATATTTCCACAACTCTTTTTTGTTCGCCTTCATCTATGTGAAATGTGAGATTGAAGTAGCCTTCCTTATCGCTTTTTTCAAGTTCATATTTGACATCAACGGAAAAAAGACCCTTTTCGGTGTATTTTTTCTTTATTTTTTGAATTGACGAGAAGAGTAAATATTTAGATAAAAATTCTCCCTGAAAAAGTCCAGTAGTTTTCTCGAGCTCGCTGTCTTTTAATTTATGGTTTCCCTCGTATTTAATATTATCGAGTTTAAGATTTTCCTTCACGCGAATTTCGATGTCATATCCATAGGGACCCGGTGATGCTAATAATCTAACATCTTCGTAGTTTCCAAGGGAATAAATGCTCTTAACTGCATCTTCAAGGGATGAGTATGAAAACTGCGAACCTTCTTCCAGACCGCTATTAACGCGCACAAGTTCAGGACTTGTAAATTCCGTGCCAATAATTGAAATATTGTGAATAATATTTTCAGAATAAGAAGCGGCGAATATAAATGCGAGAAAAATATATATTGATTTATTTGATAGTTTAATAATCATAGCAAATATCCCTCTAATAAGATAGATTATGTATTAAACTTCCTCGCCAGTTCCAATAATTCTTTCATTTTATCTTCTGGTATTTGTTGCAAATTATCAATTAAGTTTGTCAAAATAGCAATTTTAGATATATGTTCAACAAGTTCCATTTTCAAAAACGCGTCATCCAGGTCTTTTCCCAGAGAGACGGCACCGTGATTTTTCAATAATACCGCATTATATTGCCTGAAATATGGTGCGACGGCTTCGGCAGTATCTTTTGAAGATGGTATTGCAAAAGGTGCTGTGGGAATTTTGCCAACCTTTATAATTCCTTCGGATATGAGATTATCCGGCAGTGTATTATTTGTGCAGGAAAAGGATGTCGCATAGGGAGGATGTGCGTGAACGACCGCATTTACATCTCCGCGCAGTCTATATGCAACAAGATGCATTATTATTTCTGATGACGGTGTGCCTTTTCCATCGAGCACTTTTCCACTGCCGTCAATTAACAATATTTGACCCGGTTCTAAAAATCCCTTTGAAATTCCGCTTGGGGTAATAAGGTATCTGTTATTATCAAGTCGAACGGATATATTGCCGTCGCCAGCGGGAAGCATACTCATCATCCAGAGGCGGTTTCCTATGTCGCATATTTTCTGTCTTAATTTGAACATCTTATACCCAAAAAGCATTATTCCTAAATGATATTTAATGCCTTGCCAACTTTTTTCAACTTTTCCAGAGCATATTCAAGGTCTTCGTCGGTGTGAGTAGCCATAAAGGAAAATCTTATTATACATTGATTGGGCTGCACAGCAGGTGGAACAACTGGATTTACAAAGACTCCTTCGTCCTCAAGCATCTTGTTCATTTTAAGAACGGTTTCAATATCGCCGACAATTATCGGAATAATTGGAGTCTCTGTTTCTCCGATATTGTATCCTATACCTTTGATTTCCTTCTGCATAAAGTGCGTAATTTCCCAGAGTCTCTCCCTCCGCCAGGGTTCCTGCTTTATGATTTCAAGTGCCTTTTTTGCAGCAGCCACAGAAGCAGGTGGCGGACTTGCCGAAAAGATAAGTGCCCTCGAATGATGCATAAGATAATGTATGACATCCTCGTCAGCGGCGACAAAACCGCCTATTGAAGCAAGAGATTTGCTGAAAGTTGCCATTATCAAATCGACATCATCGGTCAATCCAAAGTGCGCAGCTGTGCCGTCTCCTTTTGGACCGAGAACACCAAATGAATGAGCGTCGTCGCACATCACAGCAGAATTGTATTTCTTCGCAAGAGCAATAATGTCGGGGAGTTTTGCGATGTCCCCGTCCATCGAAAAGACACCATCGACGACAATCAGCTTTCCAGCATCATAAGGAAGATTCTTCAATACTTTTTCCAGATGTTCTATGTCATTGTGCCGGAAGCGCAGCATTTTCCCCATAGATAGGAGTGCGCCATCGATTATTGAAGCGTGGTCCAATTTATCGGTTATGACATATTCGCCCTTCGTAACGAGTGTGGCTATCACTCCCTGATTTACCATAAATCCCGTTGAATACAAAAGAGCGGCTTCTTTGCCGACGAAATCGGCGAGTTCTTCCTCCAATTCCCTGTGAATTGCAAGCGTCCCATTTAAAAATCTTGAACCCGCACAGCCTGTGCCATATTTGTCGAGTGCTTCTTTTGCCGCCTGTATTACGCGTGAGTCGTCCGTTAAGCCCATATAACTGTTTGAACCCATCATCAAAACCTTTTTACCATTCGCAAGCCTGACCCAGGTGTGCTGTCCCGTCGTAATTGGCCGAAAATATGGATATAATCCTGCCTCCTGAACTTCCCGTGCAGTAGTGTAGTTTTTGCATTTTTCGAAAATCGTCATTTTCCCTCCCACATTATATTTTAACCACAAAAATATATCGCTTTTATGTTTTCGCAATCTTTTTGTTTGACTTCCAAATCCGCATAAATAGATTTGGGAATGTGATTAAAGGTGTGAAAAAATATTTGCTTTTCGCAGGGGTAATTCTATCCGTTATCGCCTCTGGCTGTGGTGGTGCGAATGAACTGTCATCTTCGGGCGAAAAGGACGATAGAAAATTGCTCGAGCAGGCAGAGCAACTGTATAACAGAAAGAAATATACAAAAGCTCTGCAGATTCTTGATAAAATCAGATACACAACTTCTGTCGTCGCTGACGATGCGCATCTTTTGACGGCGAAGGTTTACATTGGACAGCACGAATATGCCCTCGCAGCGTCTGAATTGAAGTGGCTGATTGGTCAATATCCCAACAGTGATAAGCAGGAAGAAGCATCATATCTTCTCGGCGAAGCATATCGTCTCGCAGCGCCGAGACCAGAATTGGACCAGGAATATACCAAAAAGGCAATTTCTGCCTTTCAGGATTTTATGGATAGATTTCCATCTTCCGAACTTGCGGACAGCGCAGGTAGGAAAATCAAATTGTGCAGGGAGAAACTCGCCCAAAAAATATATCTTTCAGCGGAATTGTATTATAAAATGCACAGAGATTCTGCCGCAGTGATTTACATAAATCAAATTCGCAAGGAATACAACAATACACAGTGGAAATATTGGGCTGATTATCTCGAGGCGCTCGTTCGCATACGACAGGGAAAGAATGATGCCGCAAAGATTTTGCTCGAAGGAATAATTGCCAGATGCACAGAAGATGAAAAACTAACCCAGAAGGCGAGCAAAAAACTAAAAAAAATTCAGTGAAAGATTTTTTATTATTATATTGCTGCTTGTCCCCGCTTTATCAATTCAGCGGGGTTATTGCGTTTTTATTATAAATTATTCTTCACATATATTGCCGCTCCCATTGCGCCGGCTCGCTGATAAAATTTTGCCCTCACAATTTTGACGCTTTTTGCAAGGTTTTTAAGCGCCTGTCTCTTTGCGATTTTTCGTGCGGGTTCAAGCAGAGCATCTCCCCAGCGGGAAATTCCACCGCCTATGACGATGCGTTCAGGATTGAAGATGTTTATTAAGTCGGCGAGCAGTGTTCCGAGATAATTGGCAGTTATGTCGAGTATTTTGTTTGCTGCCGGGTCGCCGATGTTTGCGGCTTTTTCAATCAATTCTGGACTCATTCTCCTAAAATCACCTTCTAGCATATTCCACATAATTGACCCTTTGTCCCTGCGCAGGATTTTCCAGGCGGTCTTCACAATTCCGTGATGGGATATCAGTGCTTCTGCACAACCTTTTCGTCCACAGCCGCAGCGTGGTCCGTTCGGTTCGATGACGATGTGTCCCAGTTCCCCTGCGAAACCATCCCGTCCGCGGAGTGGCAAACCATCTATCAGAACGCTTCCGCCTACGCCAGTTCCAAGCGTAAGCATAATCATAGGATTTGCCCTTTTGCCGTTGCCTATGTGATATTCAGACATTGCCGCAAAATTTACATCGTTATCGACTGCAATTCTTTCCCGAGGATATTTGAAAAATTCCGCAAAATATTTTCCAATGTCAACATCGCCCCAGTGCTTGAGGTTCGGTGGATTGTGAACAATCCCGTTGTTATCAACAGGTCCTGGTATTCCAATGCCCACAGCATCCACATCTTTCACAGGAATTTTTAAAAAATCGAACATTTCTGACAATATTGCAATTTCAGCCTGCGGTCCGCCCGATGCAGGTGTATCGCCAACTCCAAAAGAGATTATCTCCAAGTTCTCATCGATTAGAACGGCTTTTGTGTTGGTCCCGCCAATGTCAATTCCAAGAAATTTTCTCATCGTGATGCTCCGGAAAACTGAAGAACTACTTTGTATCTTTCCAGCGGATGATTTTTAGAATCTTCATCACCCACGCCAGATTGCATTGAGCCTGTTATTTCAACCGACACATTATTCTTCTCAAGCCATCTCGGAATTTTTAAAAAGTCCACATCTGATATGAACGATAGTGCTGCTTTTAGTGATTTCCACAGCAATTCGTTTCTTTCCGCAGATATTTTTTCGTTTGTGCAGTTGTTTGATATGGTTAAGGTCAGCATTTCTTTTTGGTTAATCAGTGCATTTATCATAGATGCTATCGACCAGATTGATGAATAGCTGTTCGTCATTAGTTCGTCTTTTGCAAAATCCCATACGGGAATTTCCCAGGTATTGTAAAATGTATCTTCCACGATGACATTTAACGGTATGTCTTTCTTCGATATGCCGATGTCGGGGAAGTAGAAGGAAAGCTCGTATTTTGCAGATAGTATCGGCACATTGTCGATGCTTAAAATTCCCTGACTTGATGAGAGAGGAACCACAATTCCAGAGTAGCTGAATTCAGGCGAAATATCGCAGTAAAATCGATTTGGCAGTATTGGAGTTGTGGTTGTATCTACATCGTATTGAATTTTATATCCACTGATTTTTGGTTCCTGCCACAATCTGTATATTTCCCCTGTGGACATAAATTGTCTCGGTATTGTGATAATTCGGGCGTATCTGGTTTTTGTTTTTTCAAATGGGTTTGCGAATAAAATAATTCTTCTGGCAAATCTCGTTCCCATCTTTTCAACCAGTTTTTTCTTCAAAAAGTTCAGCCATTTATAAGAGTCGCCGTTTATTTCAAACCCACAGCCGATTATCACAACGACGGCATCGGGATTTTTTATAAAAATATTTTTTATTTTCGGCGATAGTTCCTTGATGATTGATTTGTAAGAACTCCGCCAGAATGGAATTCTATCCGTTGGATAAAAATTTCTCGGGGAAAAACTCGCAAATTCTACTTCGCATTTGACCCGCATATCTAAATATGATGTGCTGTCCTTAAAAAATTTCTCTTCAAAGTCGTGAGTATTTGATATCGCAATCCTGTCTCCCACCATAGGGAATTTTTTAGTGATATTTTTAAAAATGCTTTCCGCTCGCCTGTTCGCAAGTTTCATCCCGTTGATGGGGGACAATATGTCATCGAACTTTGGGGAATAGTATCCATACAAAATCAGGTTGGCATCCGGGTTTTGCAGGAGCATATTACCAATTGAAGCAATTGCGTCTTCGTCATCGGATGAAATCTGCGCATTCTGGCTATTGAAAAAAAATATGCTCTTGATGCTTCCGAGCGAAACAACCTGCGAATGTTCCTCCGCAATGCGAATCTCCGATGGTGTTATGGATACATCGACGAGATGGACATCTGTGGTGTCGGCAAGTGCAAATGTGCTATATAGAATGACTATTATGGACAGAGTTTTTTTGAAAAAAACATTCATCGTAAAGTGTTGAATATTATCGTTCATAAAATTCGGGTCTTCTATCGTCGAATATGTGATTGCGCTCGGTAATCCACTTATCGAGCGCTTTTTCTGGATTTATCTCAACGACGGCGACTTCTTCCTCGTTCTCCGATGCTCGGGCAAGAATTTCGCCTTCTGGTGAATATATAATGCTTTCCCCCGTGAAACGCAATGAAATATTTTCCATTTTTTCTTCGCCTATTCGGTTGGCTATAACTATGAATACACGATTTTCTATCGCTCTGGCAAAACTTGCCTTCTGACAGTATGGCAGGACGAGGTTTGTTGGTTGCAGTATGACCTGAGCGCCGCGCATAGCAAGTGTTCTGTAGCTTTCTGGAAAAATCCAGTCGAAGCAGATGAGCATCCCGAATTTCACCCCTCGAAATTCAAAGGGATTTAGTTCAGTGTTGCCCGGTTTGAAGAAAATTTTTTCCCTGTTGAAGAGATGCAGCTTTCTATATATGTGAAATGTGCCATCTGGCTTTACGGCGATTGCGGAATTAAAGATGTCTTCACCGTCCTTTTCGGGAAATCCACCGATAATAAGTGCATCCATCTTTTTCGATAGATTTTTTAAAAATTCATAGGTCTTTCCACCTCCTGCAGGTTCAGAAAGAGAGAGAAGCTGCGCTTTGTTTTCGAACAGATATCCTGTGGCGAAAAGTTCGGGGATAACGAGAACATCTGTGGAAATGTCTTTTAGCATTTTTTCAATTTTAAAAAAATTCTCATCGACATCGCCGAAAACAGGATTATACTGAACAAAACCTACCTTCATAACTTTCCTCCATAATTTTTGTCTGCGACATATTATAAAGCCTGTCGAGATATTCTGCAATTTAAAAATTGAGGGGAGTATAACTTATTTTGTGTAATTTTGGAGGTTATATAAATTAACCTCCCTGGCATTGAAAACCAAAAAGCAGGGAGGTTTCAAATGAAACGACACTTCTATGGTGGTCGCAAGGTAAGTTGTG